>NZ_VRUZ01000010.1:0-79258 GCF_008039485.1 Methylobacterium sp. WL69
GGGCGGTGGAGATGCGCCAGATGGCGGCACCGGCCGGCTCGGCCAGGGGGACGGCGTCGCGGATGCCGGTCCAGAGGTCGGTCCCGGTATCACCCTCGACGATTTCGGGGGCGCCGAAGCGCCGGAGCAACGTCGTCAGTTCGCCGAGCCGATAGGCCACGGAGTCCGAAAATCCCTCGACGCGCAGGGCGGTGCGGGCCTCGGGGCCGCCGATCCCGGCCGGCAAGTGGGCGGCGCCCGTCAGTTCGAACGGCGAACCGAGGGCGGCCGCGAGGGCGGCGACGGCGCGGGCATCGTCGAGGCCGGAGAACACGAGGGTGGAGATCCGCTCCTGCACGGGCAGGACCTTGAACGTCACCTCCGTGAGCAGGCCGAGGGTACCCCAGGCCCCGGCCATGAGCTTCACGAGGTCGAGACCGGTGACGTTCTTCATCACCCGGCCGCCGGATTTGATGATCTCGCCCCGGCCATTGACGAAGCGCACGCCGATGAGGCTGTCGCGGGCCGCCCCGGCATTGATCCGGCGCGGACCGGAAGTGTTGGTGGAGGCCACCGCGCCGAAGCTCGGCGTGCCGTCCGTCCCCATGAGGCGGCGATGGTCCATGGGCTCGAACGGCAGCATCTGGCCGCGCCCGGTCAGTAGCGCCTGCACCTCGGCGAGCGGCGTGCCGGCGAGCGCCGAGACCACCATCTCGGCCGGCTCGTACAGGGTGATGCCCGAGAGCCCGGCGGTGGAGAGCGTCGCCTCGTCCTCGGATGCGGGATCTTGGACCGGACGGCCGATTCCCGCCTTGGTGCCGCCGCCGACGAGACGCAGGTGCTCTGTCCGGGCGGCGGCCGCCCGGACGATGTCCGCCGCCGCGTCCGCGTCGTGAGGCTCGTATGACCGCATCGTTTCCCGCCCTGGCCGGGCGGTGCGCCCGGTCCGTCTTCGTATTTTGTGCCCCGATCCTAATGAGAATCGTTCGCGATTGCATCCGGTCCCGCACCACCGAGCGTGGGCTATTCCGCCGCTTTCGGTGCCGTGCCGCGCCGCTCGGCGAGCCGTGCCGCGACAAGGCTGCGCAGGCCGGCGATATCGAAGGCCCAGGTGAACGCGCCGTAGACGAGGATGCCGAGGGGCAGGCCGAGGGCCAGCGCCCGCACGGGTTCGAGATGGCGCAGGGGCACGAGGCACAGGGCCATGGCGGCGCAGGCGACCAGTGCCGCCAGGAGGTCCCACCACGGCAAGCGGAGCCGCTCCCGTCCCGTCAGCGCGCGGATCGCCAGGAAACCGGTGGCGGCGGCGAGGCCCGCCGTCTGTGCCGCGGCGATGCCCTCCGGTCCCATGAGCGGCGGCAGGAGCCACAGGCCGAGGGCATCGACGGCGAGCCCGAGCACGGCGGCGGCGATGACCGGCAGGGTCCTGCGGCGGATCTGGAAGATCGGATTGAGGGCGAAGTTCATCATCGCGAGGCAAAAGAAGCCGGGGATCATCAGGCCGGCATAGGCCGCGAACGGACCGCGATAGGCGTCCGGCACCACGAGGGCCTGCAGGGCGGGGAGGATCGCCCAGAACCCGACGGCGCAGGGCAGCAGCAGGGCCACCACGGTGCCGACGTTGCGTCCGACCTGGGCCTCGGCGGCCGCACGGCCCTCCTCTTCTTCCACGCGCACGGCAAGCTGAAACAGCAGGAGGTCGAGGGCGGTGCCGAGGGTCCCGATGCTGCGCGTGGTGACGTCGGCGGCGAGGGCGAAGTAGCCGGCTTCGGCGAGTCCGGCCTGCGCCGCGATGGTGCCGCGATTGAGGAACGGCAGCAGCTGGTAGATGGCGTTGGCAGCGATCAGCGGCAGGCCGTAGGCGAGGAACAGGCGCCAGGTTTCGGCGAGGCGCACGCGCAGGCGCGGGCTCACCGGATCGCGCATGGGCCGCCACAGGATCGCGGTCGCGAGGAACTGGCTGAGACCGGCGGCGGCCAGCACCCAGGCGGGCTGGGGCAGCAGCCATGCCGTCCCGGCCATGAGCACGAAGGCCAGGATGTTCTTGATCGCCACGAGCCGGAAGTAGAGGCCGCCATCGAAGCGGGCCCGGGCCAGGGCCGCGTGGTAGTCGAACACGCCGATCCCGAGGGCGGCGATGCCCGCGCCGGCCGTGATGGCCGCGCGGCTCTCCGGGCCGGCCTCCAGCCCGAGCCCGGCGCAGGCCAGGGCGGCGGCGAGCAGCACGGCACCAAGCACCGCGTAGGCCCGGTCGAGGCCCTGGCGGATCCACGGTTCCTGTTCGCGGACGCGCATCGAGTAGAACCGCGTCGCCGACAGGCGCAGCCACTCGAACAAGACGGTGTTGGCCACGATGGCGCCGGCGGTGGCCAGGGCGAACAGACCGAAATCCGCCGGGCCCAGCAGCTTCGCGATGAGCAGGCCGAGGACGAAGTTGAGCCCGGCGTTGAGGATGAAGGCGCAGATCACGGCCATGACGGGAACGGGCAGCCTTGCGTCGAGGGGGAGCTCGCGCCTCTGGGGGCAGGCTAAGCGGACGTGCGCGAAGAATCCGTCAACCGGATGGCGGGGCGGCGCTCAGAACCAGCCGCGCATCCGGAAGAAGACCATCGGCACGAGGGCGCTCAGGACGACGAGGGCGAGGCCGTAGGGATAGCCGTAGGCCCAGTCGAGTTCGGGCATGTGCTTGAAGTTCATGCCGTAGAGGGACGTGACGAGAGTCGGCGGAATACCGACCACGGAGACCACGGTCAGCACCCGGAAGGTGTTGTTCTGCTCCATGTTGATGAGGCCGAGCGTCGCGTCGAGGAGGAACTGGACGTTCTCCGACTGACGGATCTCGAACTCGTCCAGGGAGGCGATATCGCGCCGCACGGCTTCGAAGCGTGGCCCCTGCTCGGCACCGATGAGATGCTCGCACTCGTTGGCGACGAAGGGGACGATGCGTTCCAGGCCAAGGAGGCTGGAGCGGATCTTGCCGAGCGCCTTCCCGCGCCGACCGATGCCGCGCAGGATCCGGCGCAGGGCCAGGTCGCGGCGGCGCGGCGTCTGAGTCTTGAGCTTGTCGTCGCTGGCGGGCGCACCGCCACGCACGTCGAAGTCGAAGATCCGGGTCGAAAGGGCATCGAGGTCGGCGCCCATGTCCTCCAGGGCATCGGCCAGGCTGTCGACCAACTCCTCGACGAGCAGGAGGAAGATCTCCGTGCTCGTGGTCCCCGGGCCGTCGCCCTCGGCGATGCGCTTCTTCACCTCCGCGAACGCGCGCAGATCGTGGAACCGCACGGTGACGAGGTGGTCCTTGGTCAGGACGAAGCCCAGGGGCTTCAACGACGAATCGACCTTGTCGAAGGTGATCATCGGCGTGGACAGCGAGAAGCCGTTCTTGAGCCGCCGCAGCCGGCTCGAATTCTCCACCTCGCTCAGGGCTTTTCGAGAGGGGACGCGGATGCCCGTCGTAGCCTCGACCTGCTGGGCCTCCTCGGCGTTCGGATCGTCGAGATCGATCCAGATGGCGGCGGTCGGCGTCGCATCGGCGGCCTCCGAGGCCTGGGGCTCGACCGCGCCGTGTGGTCCATGGAGGCTGATCATCGCTGAAGGATCATTGGGGGAAGGATGGTCCGTGGCGGGGCGGAGAAGGAGAGGAAAGCCGTCGCGCGACCGTCGCGCTGACCTGCGACAGTCTTGACTCACGGAAGGCATGCGCCTACCTCCGCGGCATCGTTGGCACTCACCGATCGAGAGTGCTAACGGCCTGGGTTGAGCGCGCTGCCGCGCCGCATCAACGCCATCCATGAATTTAGAGCAAGAGGGCAGCTCATGAAGTTCCGTCCGCTGCACGACCGTGTCGTCGTTCGCCGTATCGAAGGCGAAGAGAAGACCAAGGGGGGCATCATCATCCCCGACACCGCCAAGGAGAAGCCGCAAGAGGGCGAGATCGTCGCCGTCGGCCCCGGCGCCCGTGACGAGGCCGGCCGCATCAACCCCCTCGACGTCAAGGCCGGTGATCGCGTGCTGTTCGGCAAGTGGTCCGGCACCGAGGTCAAGATCGACGGTCAGGATCTCCTGATCATGAAGGAATCCGACATCATGGGCGTCGTCGCCTAAAGCGGCCGACCCCTTCCTTCGTCCTTAACCCGAGCCCTTTGAGCGCGCTTCTTCAGCGCCTCGGGGCTTCTCACCAGATAGGGAATTCAACATGGCAGCGAAAGAAGTCCGTTTCGGCTCCGACGCCCGCGAGAAGATGCTGCGCGGCGTCGACATCCTGGCCGACGCAGTGAAGGTGACCCTCGGCCCCAAGGGTCGTAACGTCGTCATCGAGAAGAGCTTCGGCGCTCCCCGGATCACCAAGGACGGCGTCACCGTCGCCAAGGAGATCGAGCTCGCCGACAAGTTCGAGAACATGGGCGCCCAGATGGTGCGCGAAGTGGCCTCGAAGACCAACGACATCGCGGGCGACGGCACCACTACCGCCACCGTGCTCGCCCAGGCCATCGTCCGTGAAGGCGCCAAGTACGTCGCCGCTGGCATGAACCCGATGGACCTCAAGCGCGGCATCGACCTCGCGACGAAGGCTGCCGTCGAGGACATCACGAGCCGCGCCAAGAAGGTCGCCTCGTCCGAGGAAGTCGCCCAGGTCGGCACCATCTCGGCCAACGGCGACAAGGAAATCGGCGAGATGATCGCCCACGCCATGCAGAAGGTCGGCAACGAGGGTGTCATCACCGTCGAAGAGGCCAAGACCGCCGAGACCGAGCTCGACGTCGTCGAGGGCATGCAGTTCGACCGCGGCTACCTCTCCCCGTACTTCATCACCAACGCGGAGAAGATGGTCGCCGAGCTCGAGGACCCCTACATCCTCATCCACGAGAAGAAGCTCTCGTCGCTCCAGGCGATGCTGCCGGTTCTCGAGGCCGTGGTGCAGACCGGCAAGCCCCTCGTCATCATCGCCGAGGACATCGAGGGCGAGGCGCTCGCCACACTCGTGGTGAACAAGCTGCGCGGCGGCCTCAAGGTCGCGGCCGTCAAGGCTCCGGGCTTCGGCGATCGCCGCAAGGCCATGCTCGAGGACATCGCGATCCTGACCCAGGGTCAAATGATCGCCGAGGATCTCGGCATCAAGCTCGAGAACGTCACCCTGCCGATGCTCGGCCGCGCCAAGCGCATCCGCATCGAGAAGGAGACCACCACGATCATCGACGGTCTCGGCGAGAAGTCGGACATCGAGGCCCGCGTCGCCCAGATCAAGGCGCAGATCGAGGAGACCACCTCGGACTACGACCGTGAGAAGCTCCAGGAGCGTCTGGCCAAGCTCGCCGGCGGCGTCGCGGTCATCCGCGTCGGCGGTGCGACCGAGGTCGAGGTCAAGGAGAAGAAGGACCGCGTTGACGACGCGCTCAACGCCACCCGCGCTGCGGTGGAAGAGGGCATCGTCCCCGGCGGCGGTACCGCCCTCCTCCGCGCCCGTGAGGCCGTTCGCGCCCTCAAGAGCGACAACCCGGACGTCCAGGCCGGCATCAAGATCGTGCTGAAGGCCCTCGAGGCCCCCATCCGTCAGATCGCCGCCAACTCCGGCGTCGAAGGCTCCATCGTCGTCGGCAGGATCACCGACAACACCTCTTCGATCACCTATGGCTTCAACGCCCAGACCGAAGAGTACGTCGACATGATCCAGGCCGGCATCGTCGACCCGGCCAAGGTCGTGCGCACCGCCCTGCAGGACGCGTCCTCCATCGCCGGCCTGCTGGTGACCACGGAAGCCATGATCGCCGATGCTCCGAAGAAGGACAGCGGCGCCCCCTCGATGCCGGGCGGCGGCGGCATGGGCGGCATGGACTTCTAAGCAGTCCAGGCGCTCAAGGATCGTCTTCGGACACCCTCCCCCGGCCGGGCTCGCTCAGAAGGGTCCGGCCGGGGGCAGGATTCTCGAAAGGCGTCCTTCCGATCACGACGAAAAAGGGGTCGCCGAAGGGCGGCCCTTTTTTCGTGACGTCCAGACATCGGCTTGAGGGGACGCGGCTCGGACCGATGGGGACAGCGTCGAGCGGTGGCGCCGAACGATCAATCCCCGGCCTTGCGTTTACCTTTGCGGGGGCGTGGATCGTGATCCTTTCCGTCCCAGCGCGCGGTGAAGGCGGGACTCCCGATGGCACGGACCGCCGGAGCGGCGGCCGGGAGGGAGAGACGCGGCGTCCGGGCCACTTCGCCACCGGCGTGCGGTTCGGCGCCGCCCGCCAGCGCCACGATCTGGCGGCGCAGCCAATGGGGCGGGGCCGTCCTTCCATCGGGATGCCGCGGATCGAAGCGGACCACGAAATTCCGTGTTTCGGCCTCCGTGAGGTCATCGACCACGAGGGTGAACACCTCGTGTCCGAGTACCTCGTACACCCGGCGCAAGCCGGACAGGGGAAAGGTCTTCGCCTTCAACTGCCGGATCACCAGCATGCGGGCGGCCCTGTCGGCCTCCCCGCCGATGTCGGGAAACGCGTCCGGCGCCGCCAGGATGGCCTTCAGGATCGCCAGGCCATCCACGTCAAGCGGCACGGAAGATCTCCTTCACTTCGCCGATCAGCGGACGGAGGATGCCGGACACGTGCGGCCCGTACTTGGCGGAGAAGGTCGGCGGGACGGCGCGCGGCATTAGCGCTTCCGCCAGGGAGGCCGCTTGCGAAATCCGTGTGGCAAGGAGGCGGAACCCGGCATCGCCCGATGCCGCTTCGGCCTCCAGCCGCGCGAGGATGTGCTGATGTTGCCGAACCTGCTGCTGGAAACGCGTCACCAGGACATGCGGCGGCCGCCGGGGCGCGGAGCCTTCCTCGTCCCGCCCCTGCTCCCAGACGATCTGGACGAAGGCATCCAGCCCGTAGGTGGAGAGATAATCGGGAATCGAGGCGACGAGCACGAGGTCTGCGCCGCGGATGGCCACTTCGGTCATCGGCGAAAGGCCGGGTGCGCAATCGAACAGGACATAGTCGTAGGCCTGCGCCAGGGGCCGGAATTCGTCCGTGAAGATTTTGCGCAGCTTGGCGTCGATTCCCCGCATGGACAGGTTCCGGGCGGTCAGCGCGTAGAGGATTTCCCGTTCGACCAGGCGCAGGTGCGGCCCCGCCGGAAGCAGGGAGAGGGCGAGGGGCTCGCCCCGATGCATCGTCACGCTCACGCCGGCACGGATGCGCGGCTGGAGCAGGGGTTTTTCGCGGGCGATCAGCTTGAGGGCGAGGTAGGCTTCCAGGGTCCGCCCGTGCGCGATCAACTCGGCCAGCAGCGCCTCGCCCGCGAGGCAGACCGATACGCTCGCCTGGGGATCGAGGTCGACGACGAGCACGCGGGCTCCGTCGGCGGCCAGGGCCTCGGCCAGCATGATGACCGTCGTGGTCTTGCCCACGCCGCCCTTCATGTTGGCCACCGCGATCAGTTTGCCGGTCATGCCCCGCGACCCATTCCGCGCTCGTCTCCTTGGACCCGGTCTGCTCTTCCGAAGTTCGGAGCTTTATCGGGCGCTGGAGCGACTACGTAGTCGAAGGCGCGGGACGAGTCTTGGCTGATCAGGTCAGGCTGGCGACAATCCTTGTGTACATCAAATCCCGATCGCGGCGCTTGCGAACCCGCGTCCGCATCGACTGGTCGGTCCGGCCTCCCTCAGCGCCCGAAGATGCCTTTCAGGAACTGCGCCGTCCGGTTGCGCTTCTTCTTGCGCTCCAACTCGGCCGCGTCCTTGACCCAGGCGACCTGCACCACCCGGCGCTCGCCCTCGAACGGCTCGTGGCCGTGCCAGGAATTGTCGGACCGCAGGAAAGCGAACATCGTACCCATGGTGGGCGGCACCTCGACGGCGAAGGGCTCGTAGTTCTTGCCGTCGTAGAGCACGCGCAGGCGCCCGGCGGCGGGCGCGTCCCAGGCGTCGTTCATGTAGACCAGCAGGGTCATCACCTTCGACGGGCCATCCGTGTGGATCGAGCCGTACTTCGGCTGGCTCTTCTTCATGATGGTGGTCAGGCGCGGGCACGAGACGAGGTCGAGGCCGAACTTCTCGCCGAGGATGCGCGAGAACTCGTCGCTCTCCAGCTCGTCGATGAGCGCCTTGAACCGACCTTTGAGCCCCACTTCGTCGACGGTGAGGTAGCCGGGCTTGGCGATGGTGGGGAAATCCTCGCGGATCGCGTCGATGGCGCCGTGGTCGAGCACATCCGTCCCGAGGAAGAAGGTGTACGGCTCGCGCGACACGGGAGCGGCGCGCACGGCCTCGAGGTTGAGGATAGAAAGTCCCGACATGGTTGCCCCTGTACCGTTCCGTACACTGATCGGCGCCGGCTGGCGCAACAGTCGGTGGATAGAGCGCCGGATTGCGGCAAGCGGACGGCAGGGGACGGTGCTGCCCTTTTCGCGACCCATGGAAACTGCCATGCTTGGCCGATCGGAACCATTCTGAACGGCGCCCCGCCATCGTGACGAGATGCTTCGCCCTCGCCCTCTGCGTCGTCCTGGCGACGCCCGCGAGCGCCCAGACCACCGGTCGCATGACCTGTGCCGATGCCATGGCGCTGGTGAAGCGCCAGGGAGCAATCCTTCTCGATACCGGCAACCAGACCTTCCAGCGCTTCGTCCGCGACCGCAGCTTCTGCGAGATCACCGAGATCGCCGATCTCCGCTTTGTCCCGACCCGCGACAACCCCGAATGCCCCATCGGTTACCGCTGCCGCGAGCCCGATTACGGCGACTGGGACTGGCAGTGATCGCTCGCGGTTTCGTGGATCGATCCGGCCGGGGGGCGCTGCGCGCGCGCGGCCACGATCTCGCCACGACCCGCCGTCACTCCCGCACCCCTGAACTCCGCCACGGCGCGCGGACCTAAAGATCATCACAGGGAGAAGACGCACGTGGCCGTATTGAGGACGGGCCTCGGCCTGCAGGCTGCCGTGACGGCGTTGTTCGCGCTCGTCCTGCTGGCGTTACCCGGGGAAGCGTCACCCCCGCTCTACGTTTCCTTAAGCGGTCTCGCCATGGTGGGCATCCTGCTCGCCTCGGGGAAGCTCTCGGCCTACCTGAAGGTCTTCGTCTCGGTCTACGGCGTCGGTTACCTGTTCCTCGCGGGCGCCAAGCAACTCGCGGCCTTCAGTCTGCTTCCGACGACGCTGGCCGCCCTGCTGCCGCCGAGCTTCGCCGCCACCGGAGCGGTGGTCTTCGCCGGAATCGTCCTGGCGGTCTCGCATCTCGAACCGATCCGCGCGATCACGCTCATCGCCGACCCCTACTTCGCCACCACCGACAAGCCGACGCGGGAAATCGGGCCGTTCCGACTGTTCGGCTCCTCCGAGGGCAAGATCGGTCAACGCCTCGTCGCGCTGTCGATCTTCGTCACCTTCGCGCAGGTCGCCCTGCAGCTACGCCTGAACTTCTGGTTCCGCGACCTCTTCAACGCCCTGCAGGAATACAACGCCGACGCATTCTGGTATCAGCTCGTCTGGGTGTTCACGCCGCTCGCCACGATCTGGGTCGTGGTCGGCATGTTCGACACCTTCGTCGACGCCTCCCTGCATATTCGCTGGCGCACCTGGCTCACCCGCAGCTTCTATGGCCGCTGGCTCGACGCGGGCACGCATTACCGGGTGCCGTTCACCGACGAGCACGCGGACAACCCGGACCAGCGCATCCAGAGCGATGTGAACCTGTTCATCTCGCAGACCACGACGCTCTCCATCCGGCTGCTGTCCCAGGCCGCGACCCTGGTCTCCTTCATGGTCATCCTATGGGGCCTGTCGCGCGATTTCGTGCTCCCTTTCACCGACACCGTCGTCCCGGGTTTCCTGGTCTGGCTCGTCGTCGGCTACGCGGTGGTGGGCACCTGGCTCACCCACATCATCGGCCGCCCGCTGATCGGGCTCGACTTCCGGCAGGAGAAGGTGGAGGCCGATTTCCGCTTCTCGCTGGCCCGCACCCGGATCTACGGCGAGCAGATCGCGCTGCTGCGCGGCGAGCGCGCCGAAACGGTACGCCTCGGCAGCCTGTTCCACGAGATCGTCGACAACTACCTCGGCATCATCGTCCGGCGGATCAAGCTCGGCAGCTTCACCCTGTCCTACAGCCAGATCAGCGTCGTCTTCCCGTATATCCTGGCGGCACCCTCCTACTTCCTGAAGAAGATCACCCTGGGCCAGTTCCAGCAGACCGGTGATGCCTTCAGCAGCGTGCAATCCTCGCTGTCGTTCTTCATCAACTCCTACGTGACCATCGCGGCCTACCGGGCCAATACCAACCGCCTGTCCTCGTTCAAGCGCGCGATGACGAAAGCCGAGGCCATCGGCGGCACCGGCGAGAGCCTGTTCCAGGGGAACGACACGCGCGGCGACGTCACCGCCGCTGGCCTGACCCTCGGCCTGCCGGACGGGCGCACGATCGTCGCGGCGGATACGCTCACGATTTCCAAGGGGGGAGCGACCCTGCTCACGGGCCCTTCCGGGTCCGGCAAGTCGACCCTGTTCCGGGCGATCGCGGGCATCTGGCCGTTCGGAAAGGGCCGGATCGACCTGCCCAAGGGCCAGTCCGCCCTGGTGCTGCCGCAGCGGCCCTACATTCCCCTCGGCACTCTGCGTGGGGCCGTAGTTTATCCGGCCACCACCGACCAGTTTTCGGACGACGCGATCCGGGACGCCTTGGCGGCGGCGCAATTGCCGCAGCTCGTCGACCGCCTCGACGAAGTCGATGCCTGGGATCAGCGCCTCTCGGGGGGCGAGCAGCAGCGCCTCGCCGTCGCCCGCGCGGTTCTGGCCAAGCCCGACTGGCTCTTCCTCGACGAATCCACCGCCGCCCTCGACGAGCCGACCGAAGCGGCGATCTACTGGATGCTGCGCGCGCGCCTGCCCGAGACCACCATCGTCTCCATCGGCCACCGCTCGACCCTGCACGCCCTGCACGACCGGCGCATTGACATGCGTGCCGGCGCAGATGGCCGGTTCGTGCCGACGCCCGTGGCGGTCGGATAAAGAACGAACTTATCGCAAGAAACTCACGGCGATGGGGGCCAGCATCGCCGTGAGGAAGGCGTTGAGCCCAAGCGCGATGCCCGCGAAGGCACCGGCCACCACATCGACCTGGAAGGCGCGGGCCGTGCCGACCCCGTGGGCGGCGAGCCCGGCGGCGAACCCCCGGGCGCGCATGTCGCGGATGCGCAGGAGGTTCATGAGCGGGGTGACCAGGATGCCGCCGGTCATGCCCGTCAGCATGACGATGACGGCGGCGAGCGTCGGGTCGCCGCCGAGGGTCTGAGCGATGCCCATGGCGACACCCGTGGTGACGGATTTCGGCGCCAGCGACACGATCACCTCGCGCGGCACGCCGAAGAGGTGGCCGAGGGTCAGGGCCGAGGACAGGGCGACGACGGAACCGACGACGAGGGCAGCCAGCATCGGCGCCAGGGCGCGCAGGACCGTGGCGCGGTACTCGTAGAGCGGGAATGCCAGGGCCACGGTGGCCGGCCCCAGGAGGAAGTGCACGAATTGCGCGCCCTCGAAATACGTGGCGTAGGGTGTCCGCGTCACCTCCAGCACCGCGGCCGTGAGGGCGATGGCCACCAGCACCGGGTTGGCCAGGGGATTCCGGTTCGTCGCCGTGGCGATCCGGTCGGCCACCACGTAGGCCACCAGGGTCACGGTGAGCCACAGGAGCGGCGTCCGCGACAGGTAGACCCAGACGGCGAAGTCGCCGGTCACGCCCCCTCCCCCGAGCGCATCCAGCGCGAGACCCAGACGAAGGTGAGAGCCGTGGCGGCGAGCGTCGTCAGGGTCGAGACCACGACGATGACGGCCAGGGCCGCCCCGTGCACGGCGAGCACGTCGAGGCGTCCGACGATGCCGGCGCCGGCCGGCACGAACATCAGGGAGAGGTTGGCCAGGAGCCCGCGCCCGGCGCCCTCGAGCTGCCCGTTCACCAGGGGCGGCGGCAGGATTTTGGCCGCGACGCGCGCGTAGCGGTCGCGGACCACGAGGAAGACGAGCAGCAGGGCCATTCCGATGACGGGGCCGGGCACCGGCACCCCGGTGGCTCGGGCCAGGGCCTCGCCCAGGAGCTGGGCCGCCAGGATCAGGGTCAGGCCGATGATCATGAGACCGTTCCTACGGAACGGCCGCGAGGGGATCTCCGGCGCGGGCCTTGGCGATGCCGGCCTCGTCGAAGCCGAGCAATCCGCCGAGGCGCCAGACCAGGGCCTCCTCGAACTCGTGGACGGTCCCGTCGGCCGCGGCGACGGACCACGCCATGGCGAGCAGCCGCGCCTTCTGGTCGTGCCCGGCTTCGTGGCCGATCATCTCCACCAGGGCCGCCATGTCCCGGGTCTGCGCATCGAAGGCGGCGGCGCGCGCGATCAGGGCTTCGGCCTCGCCCCGGGTTTCGGCGAAGCGCCCCTCGACGAGACGGGCGAGGCGCTCGGTCTCCTCCGGTGCCAGGATGCCGTCGGCCCGCGCCACGTGGACGAGGAGCGCGATGGCGGCAAGGCGCTCGTCGGCCCCCTCGGCGACGTCGGCGGGCTGCCCGAGCCCGAAGGCGTCGGCGGCATAGGCGCGCAGGCGGGCGAAGAGCGACATGGCGATCCTTCGAAGACGGTCCCCAACCCTTCGAATCCGCGGGAGCCCCCGTCAAGCAAGCCGGCCCGCCCTGCCCCGGCCGACCGCACGATGCCCGCGCATAGTGTCCCGCCTGCATCGCGACACCCCGTAACCGCCGCGCCGTCCCGGACCATCTTGCCAATTCCGACCCGGCCGGATATGACCCTGCCAACGACGCCGCGCCGACCTCACGGTCCGCACCGCCTCGCGCCGCAATAGCTCAGCTGGTAGAGCACCTCATTCGTAATGAGGGGGTCGGGGGTTCGAATCCCTCTTGCGGCACCACCGATTCCCCACTGCAGCGCCCGGCCGGAAACGCCCGCTCTTCGATCAGCTCGGAGAGGCGTCCGCGGACCTCGACCCGCTGGTGGCCCGTTCCCTGAAAAGCAGCACGGGTCGGGTTCGATCCAGGGGCGAACCGAGCAACGATCGCGCCGTTTCGTCGTAAGACGATGAAGGGGACGGCCTGGGACGACAGGTTTTACGCCCGCCGCAGGCCGTCCACGATTCCGAGCCGTGATCAGCCGAAGGAGCTGAAGCCCTCGAAGCTCTCGGTATGGAAGGCCGCGAGATCCGCGTCTTCTGCGGGTGTCGGGGAAACGTCTTCGGACGGTATGTCCGGCATTCGCTTGAGTGGGTTTGGATGGATCTCGTCAGAGACAGATGCGAGCGGCGAGGCGGAGCGATCGTGCTGCACGTCTTTGGTCATCCAGGCTCCTCAGGTGGTGCGCCGCACTTACGGCGAAGCTTGAGATAGCCCGATCCGTCCTGATTCGGGAACCGTGCACAGGTTGCATGTGCCATGAGCCTCGGTTCTGCGCTTGGCAGGAAGCGGACCCACCATGACCGGCCTGACTTTCTCCGGCGACGGCCTGCTCCAGCGCTTCCAGAGCTCAACGTTGTGTCTAGGGCGGAGACGGGCCGCACGGGTTTCTCCACGATGGAGGCTTGTGCCGTCGTCACGCCGTTTCGCCGAGGTGCGCTGCCCGGGAGCAGGTCACGTTCATGACCCAACGGGCCTCCATTCGAATCGAAACTCGGCGACCGGGTTCGATGCGAGCTGCTTGCCGAGGTTCCTGCGTGCAGGGCGGGTTCTGACCAAAAGGGGCGAACGAGGCCCGCATCCATCCTCATACCGGTCGCCGGCCCCCGACCGGCTTCATCATGTGAGTTCGGCGCACCGTCTCGCCCACTCACCAGCACCATGCTAGTCCAGCAGCATGACACGCTGGATCCAGATCACTCTCTTCATCCTCCTGATCACGCTCGGGGCGGTCACCTTCTGGTGGTTCACACAGGCTCCACCGGTTGGTGGGTTGGCGCAGTAGCAGGGTTCTGCTCCGCCAGCTCGGTGCGCGATGTCATCCGAGGAACGGCGGAACAGACGCGACATACATCAGGGGACCTCGAACCGCCGTCTCGGCCTGCTCGCGTAGGCGGGCCTCATGCCGACGCACGAAAAGCCGGAGCGCCGAGCCACCGAAGACAAACATCGTGAGGAGGGCAAGGCCGACGGGGACCGGACCATCGGATCACGCCCATCGACCCTAGGCGACGGCCCGCGACGGGATCGGCCGGGTTCCGGACCAGCGCGCGATCGTCTCCGGCACGGTGGCGGCAGGGCCGGGCTTCGCGATGAGGTAGCCCTGGCCCTCGTCGCAGCCCTCCGCCTGGAGGCGGTCGAACTGGGTCTGGGTCTCGATTCCCTCGCCGGTGGTCCGCATGCCCAGGCTGGAGCCCAGTCCGATCACTGCCCGGACAATGAGACCGGAATCGGATGCCGGCGTGATGTCGCGCACGAACGACTGGTCGATCTTGATCTTGTCGAAGGGAAAGCTGCGCAGGTAGCTCAAGGACGAGTAGCCCGTGCCGAAATCGTCCATGGCGATGCGGACCCCGAGGCGCCTCAGGGCGTGCAGGGTCGCCAGGGTGGCGACGTTGTCCTTGAGCAGGACGGATTCCGTGATCTCGAGTTCGAGGCGCTCGGGCCGAAGCCGGCTGGCCGCCAGGGCCTCGCGCACGGAGGCGACGATGATTTCGTCGCGGAACTGCACGGCCGAGACGTTGACCGCGACCTTGATGCCGTCGGGCCAGCGCATGGCCTCCTGACAGGCGGTCTTCAGGCACCAGGCGCCCAGCGGCACGATGAGGCCGATTTCCTCGGCGATGGTGATGAATTCGCCCGGCGAGACGAGGCCGCGCGTCGGGTGGATCCAGCGCACCAGGGCCTCGAACCCGCCGATGCGCCGGGCCCGGAAGTCGTAGATGGGCTGGTAATGCAGCTCGAACTCGCCGTTGGCCAGGGCCTCGCGCAGGTCGAGCTCGAGGGCACGCCGGGCCTGAAGGCGGATGTCCATGTCGATCTCGAAGAAGCGCCACGTGCCCCGACCGTCGGCCTTGGCACGGTACAGGGCGACGTCGGCGTTCTTGAGGAGCTTGTCACAACTGGTGCCGTCGCCCGGTGCGAAGCAGATGCCGATGCTGACGCCGACGCTGACCTGATGTCCGTCGAGGGTGTAGGGCGTGCTGATCACCTCGACGATGCGCCGGGCCAGCACCGCGGCGTCGTCCGGGCGATGGATGTCGCTGAGGATGATCGCGAATTCGTCGCCGCCGAGGCGCGCGACCGTATCGACCTCGCGCACGCAGGCACCGAGGCGCTCGGCCACGGCGCGCAGGAGCGCGTCGCCGACGGGATGCCCCAGGGTGTCGTTGACCTCCTTGAACCGGTCGAGGTCGAGGCAGAGCACGGAGAACCGGCTGCCGCGTCCGAGATGGGCCAGGGCTTCGTTGATACGCTCGACGAAGACCGTCCGGTTCGGTAGGCCGGTGAGCACGTCGTGGCGGGCCATGAAGGCGATGCGCGCCTCCGCCTGCCGCCGTTCGGTCACATCCTCGTAGGTCGCCACCATCCCGCCGCCGGCCACGGATTTGTGGGAGATGGCGATGATCCGGCCGTTCTTGAGATGCTTCAGGTCCCGTCCCTTGATCGTCCCCTCCGGTCCGGTCAGGGCAACCTCACGGCCCAGCGCCGCAATGCCCCCGAGGGCGACGAGTTTCTCGTGTGCGAGGCCGAGAATGTTGGAATCCGGCGGCAGATCGAAGATTTCGAGATAGCGGCGGTTGACGACGGTGAGCCGGCCCTCGGCATCGAACAGGCACAGGCCCTGGGACATGTTGTCGAGGGCCGTGTCCAGGCGCAGGTTGGTCGAGACGAGATCGGCTTCCTGCTCCTTCAGCAGGGTGATGTCGCTGCACACGGCCATGAAGCCGCCATCCTGGGTCCGGCTCCGACCGATCCGCAACCAGCGGCCGTCGCTCAGTCGGTGCTCGCCGTTCTCGTGGGAGGGGTGAAGGAGGGCGCGGGCGAGATTGGTCGAATCCGATGTGGCCGCGGCGAGCTGCGCCACGGTGGTGCCGGGTGGGATCGAACCCGCGTCCACGCCGAGATAGGATTCGGCCTGGCCGTTGGTGAGGGTGACGTGCCCCTCCGCATCCACCACCACGATACCCTCCTGCGAGGTCTCGAGGGCGTCGGCGAGGTGGGCCTCGGCGGTGACCCGTTGGGCGACCTCCTGCTCCATGGCGCTGCGGATGTTGGCGCGCATGACCTCCATCGAGGCGAGGAGCCGGCCGACCTCGTCGGCGCTACCGGCCGGGATGTCGCCGCTGAGATCACCCGCAGCGATCCGCGATGCGACCTGGGAGGCATCGGCCAGGGGGCGGATGATGCGGCGGCCCAGGGCGTATGCCACCGTGCCGGACAGCAGGATGGCGATGAGCGTGCCGATGAGGTTGAGCATCGTCTCGCGGGCGACGACCGCACGGGCTTCCTGCCGGTAGGTGAAGCCGTCGCCGGCGGTGTAGTTGATGAGAAGGTCGAAGTTCTCCTCGGCCGCCACGGCGTGCCGGTCGAGGGCGGCCCAGGCCGCCTCCTGACCCGGTCCGTCCGAGAGCTTCAGGCGCGCACCGAGCCATTCCTCCACCTCGCCGGCCACGGCCACGGCCGCCCGGCTCGCCCGGACCGATTGCGCCCGGTCGACGGCGATTTCGAGACTTTCCGTATAGGATTGCCGGAGGGCGGCGATCCGCTGGTTGAGGGCGCCGCGCATGGTCGCGTCGTTGGTCGTCCAGCGTCGGGCATCGGCGGCGCGCATGCCGGCGAAATCGGCGGCGGCCGCGCGTGCGTAATTGATCGACATCAGCGAATTGTCGAACGTCCGGCTCACGAGTTCGTCGGCGCGGCGGATGCTGGTGGCGGCGGACAGGCCGAGGGTCGCCGTGATGGTGCTGGTGACGAGGAACGCGACGGTGATGCGGCCGCGGATCGTGCCAAGCATCCGCCGGGCGCCGGCAAGGGCGGCATGCGGGAATGGAGATTTGCGGTGAGAGGGAGCTCTCTCAGGGGGGATCATCGACAGGTTCCCGTGGCCGAATTCTTAGGTCTCGGCATGGAGCCCCAAGCCTTGCCAGCAACAGGTTAAGGTGACCTTGCGGTCCTGCAGCGGTCCCGCTGTCCGCCAATGCATGGCGACACTCCGATCGACCACGGGTTTCGGCGTCCGACAGCACGGCGTACCCAGAGGACGCTGAAGCAGGTACTTAACCCGGTCTTTACTTCGCTGGCGGCACCGTGACCCCCGAATGGCAATGGCTGGGCTCGCCCCCCGATGTCTCGGCGCAGCGACATCCGGCCGAACCGCCGGACAGGAGGGTCCATGCACGCTCTGTTTCGTATCGCCGCGATGGCGGCCTTTGCGGCTACGGGCGCCACCGTCATGATGGTCTCGGCCATCGGTGGACGCGTCCACGAGGTCTCGCAGAAGGGGCGGGCGTTCCAGCCGGCGGCCCTCGTGATCAAGCGCGGTGAGACCGTGCAGGTTCTCAACGACGACGCCGACCTCCTGCACCATGCCTATGTCGACGCACCGGACTTCACGTTCGATTCCGGGGATCAGGAACCGGGCGAGAAGGCCAGGATCGTGTTTCCCGTCGCCGGAACCTTCGCGGTGCTGTGCGGCATTCATCCGAAGATGAAGCTCACGGTGACCGTCGAGGCGCGCTGAGGCCGCCACAGGCCGTGGCAGTGACCCGGCTCAGAGGATCGCGGAGCCGTACAGGGCTGCGTGGGCGCCGTAATAGAGACCGATGAAGCACGCGAGCGCCGTGGCGTAGCCGACCGGCATCGTCACGAGCCGGCGCAGGCGCTGCGGAACAGCCACGTCGTCCGCGGCGATGGCGACCATGGCGACGATGATCGGGGCATGCCCGATGGCGTCGATCTTGCCGAACTGGAAGATCGCGGAGACGAAGGCTGCGCCCAGCAGGATCGCGGCGATGCGGCGGATCAGGGGCGTGCAGACCAGGGCGAAGGCGAGGACGAACTCCACCGCGCCGGCGGCCTTCATGAAGTACTCGCCATCGAAGCCCATGGTCATGGCCGGGTGCTCGAGGAAGAGCGGGAACGTCCATTGGGGATAGGCCCATTTCTCGACGGACGCCCACATCAGGGTGATGGCGGCGGCGTAGCGCACCACGTCGAGGGGGCGCAGGCCGAACAGCTTCCGCTGGAACGTCGTCAGCACGAGGTAGACGGCGACGCCGAGGAAGATTGGGTAATCGGCGAGATGGAAGGCGCCGTACTGGCTCGCCGCGATGGCGAACAGCGCGACGATGCCGGCGGCTGAGAACGGCAGGGTCGCGCGCCACAGGAAGCCGACCGCAATGGCGAGCTGCAGCCAGGGCAGTGCCGCGTTCGTCGTGGTGAGCTCCGGCGTCAGGATGACGCCGCCGAGGGACCAAAGGGCCACGAAGAACCCGCCGCACACGGCGCGGAACAGGAGCTCCGTGTTGGCGCGCGCCCAGCCCGTTACCCGGTCGAGGGATCGGGTCAGGGCCGCGCCGAGCACGGTGCCTTCGAGGAGCCCGCCGACCACGAGGGCGAGGACGGAGAGGGCGGCGAGCTTCTCGAAGTCGTCACAGAGCACGGTCTCGAGTCCGCGCGGCGCTCCGACGACGTCGTAGGCGCAGAACCACTTCACATGTGCTTCGGCCGCACCTGCCCCAGTAAGGCTCAGGCAAACCGCGGCCGTCCAGGCTGCCGGGCGCGGCAGCCGTGCACTCGGGATACGCATCGGGGAAAATCCTGACGGAAGACTTTTACGGAAGACTTCGGAACGTCCAGCTCGGGGTCGGGATGTCGTCCCCGGCACGATGAAATCTACGCAATTTTAACGAGATGCGGAAGGTTTCCGTTAACAAAGATAACTCAATGGTTAACGCCATGCACCGTCTTTGATCGGCCGCCGGCTTACGCCGTTTGGCGGGCGTGGAAACCTTTTGTGAAGCGTGTGGAAGGGTTGGAGACCGGCCCGAGGAGTTCGGTAACCTGCTCGGGTTCAGCGTGCCGGTGTCGTCTCTGCTGGGGTGCCCGCCGATGGTCGTCGTTCTGAGTGCCACAAGTCTGTTCGCGGGCGGAGCCCTGTCGTACGCCTCCATCCGGGCGCCCGAACATACGGAGCGTTACGAGCTCTGGAGCGGTCGCCTGCTGCTGGCGGGCCTCGTCCTCATCGGCGCGTGCCTCCCCCTCGCGCGCTGACGGTCGCCTCGCATGGGAATGGTCGTGATCGACGCCGCGTGAGGATTCGGGCTTCGCGCCGACGGATCAGCGCGGCGTGGGAGCGCCCGCCGTTGCAGAAGGGGCCGTGCTCGTCAGCGTCTGGAGAAAGGCGATCAGATCGGCTTTCTCGGAGGACGTCAGGTTGAGGGGCCGGACATCCGGCGCGCGGCTCGGGCGATCGATGCCTCCGCGGTCGTAGAGGTCGATGACCGCCTCCAAGGTCGGCAAGGAACCGTCATGCATGTAGGGCGCCCGGATGGCGATGTCCCGCAGGCTTGGCGTCTTGAAGGCGTAGCGCAGGGTCCGTGAGGTCGGGAAGAAGGCGCCCCGCCCGATGTCTTCGCCCTGGCCGACGCCGATATCGTGGAACGAGGCGTCGGTGAACGCCGCACCGCCATGACATTCCGCGCAGCGGGCCTTGCCCGTGAACAGGCGGAACCCGTCCTGGGCCCGTATCGGAATCGCCCGCGTGTCTCCCGCGATCCAGCTGTCGAAGGCCGAGGGGCCCGGCCGGATCGTCCGCTGGTAGGTGGCGAGAGCCTGTTCGATGGTGGCGCGCGTGATCGCGTCGTTCGGGAACGCGGCGGCAAACGCGCGGACATAGGCGGCGTCCCCCCGAAGGCGCTGGATCAGGACGCTCTCGGGCAGATTCATCACCGTGGGTGACGTGATCGGCGTGAACGTCACGTGTTCCAGCGAGCGGAACTTGCCATCCCAGCCGAGGATCGGTGCCATCGCCGCGTGCAGGAGAGTCGGCGTGCGCACCTTCATCGGCATGCCGACCTCGCCGATCCCGCGCGGCCGGTTCTCGCTCCAGCCCTTGGACGGATCGTGACACGAGGCGCAGGACATCGATCGGGTGCCCGATAGGGCCGGATCGAAGAAGAGACGCTGACCGAGGACAGCCTTCTCGGCGCTATAGGGATTGGTGGCGGGAAACACCGGCTCGTCCGGTGTCAGGAATGCCGCCCGCGCATCGGCGATATCGGACACGGCCTGGGCCGGTCCGGGAATCGTGCCCATGGCAAGGCTCGCCGCGTAAGCGACCAGCCCGGCCACCGCGCAGGCGCCGCTGATCTTCCACCGCATCGTGGTCTCCTGAGGGACCCGGAAGGCTACCGCTCAGGAGTGAACAATTCGTCACCTCGGCCGGTCATACGTCGCAAGCTTCCGACTCCGCATGACCGGCAAGACCTGGGCAGCGCGGCAGTGGAGAGTCAGTCGAGGCCGAGCATCAGGCCGATGTTCTGCACTGCTGCGCCCGACGCGCCCTTGCCGAGGTTGTCCAGGCGCGCGACGAGGACCGCCTGGCCGTAGGGATCGGAGCCGAAGACCCGTAATTCGAGGCGGTCCGTGTCGTTGAGATCTTCCGGCTCGAGGCGCTCGGGATGCGGACCGGGGATGACGCTGACGAGGTCGGAGCCGGCATAGTAGGCTCGCAATGCCGCTTCGAGGGAGGCCGCCTTCGGCTTGCCCGGGAGCGTATCGAGGTGGAGCGGGATGCTCACCAGCATGCCCTGGCGGAAGTTGCCGACGGACGGAATGAAGATCGGCCGCCGCGTCAGGCCGCCATAGACCTGCGTTTCGGGCAGGTGCTTGTGGGTGAAGGCGAGGCCGTAGAGCTGGAACGGCGCCCCCTCCCCCGCCTCATAGGTCTCGATCATGCCCTTGCCGCCACCGCTGTAGCCGCTCACCGCGTTGATGCTGATGGGTGAATCGGCCGGGATCAGGCCGGCCTCCACGAGGGGCCGGATCAGCGCGATGGCGCCCGTGGGATAGCAGCCGGGGTTCGCCACCCGGCGTGACTCGCGGATCGTCTGCGGCTGGCCCGGCGTCAGCTCGGGGAAGCCGTAGGCCCAGGCCGGATCGACCCGGTGGGCGGTGCTGGCGTCGAGGATGCGCGGTCCGCCGCCGGGCATGGAATCCGCGAGCGCCACCGTCTCGCGGGCCGCGTCGTCGGGCAGGCACAGGACCACAAGGTCCGCGGACTCCATCAGGGCGCGCTTGACCGAGATGTCCTTGCGGCTCTCGTGCGGGATGCTCTTCAGGGCGACGCGGTCCTCGCGTTCCAGGCGCTCGCGGATGCCGAGACCGGTGGTACCCGCCTCGCCGTCGATGAAGACCGTGGGCTTGTGCCCCGTACCGTGCTCGCTCATTGCCGTGTCGTTCCTGCCGCTGGTCCGTCCGCGCCGTCGCCCCGCGTGATGCGACGCGACGGCCGCCTTGTCGAGGCGATGCTATCGCCGGGCCAAAGGACGATTTCATGACAGATGGGATGCCATGGTCGGTACGGAACGCAGGGCTGCCCCTCCGGTTGTTTCCCGGAACCAGCAATCCGGGATGCGCCCATGTCCGCCACCGCGAAGAAGACCGATCCGGCCCTGTGGGAGAAGGTGAAGAAGGAGGTCACCGAATCCGACAAGGGCGGCAAGCCTGGCCAATGGTCGGCCCGAAAGGCACAGGCCGCGACCAAGGCCTACAAGGATGCGGGCGGCGGCTACGCGGGCAAGAAGTCGTCGGACAACCACCTGACGGAATGGACCGAGGAGAAGTGGGACACGAAGTCGGGTGAGAAGAGCGGCGAGACCGGCGAGCGCTACCTGCCGAAGGCCGCCCGCGAAAAGCTTTCCGATGCGGAATACGATCGGTCGACGAAGAAGAAGCGTGCCGATTCCGCCAAGGGCCGCCAGCACTCGAAGCAGCCGGCCGACGTGGCGAAGAAGGCCGCGACGGCCCGCGACGCGGACGGGCGGACCAAGGCGGATCTCCTGGCGAAGGCCCGTGAGAAGAACGTTCCCGGCCGCTCAAAGATGTCGAAGGACGAACTCGCCCGCGCCTTGCACACCTGAGCGAGCGATTGCCGTTCCCGGGCACGGCGCCTAGACCACGGGCGGATTCATCGTTCGAGGAAAGGCTCCCCACGTGTCGCGACCGGTGCGCTGCCGCCTCGATCCCGTCCATCAGATCGTGGCCGAGGCGGCCGGGGCGTGGCGGGCGGTCGGCTCCGACCCCTACTTCCGCATCCTGCCGCCCGAGGGCCGGCGCCGACATCGCGGCGGCTGGGTCCGCATCCGCGCCGACCTCGCGCCGCTGGGCCGGACTAAGCTGGTGCCGTTGCTCTACATCGACGACGGCCATGGATTTCGCGAGGCCCTGACGATTCCCCTCGAACGGGGCGAGGCCGGGATCGACAATCTTGTGCGCCTGCCGCGCCGGGTGCGCGGCTTGCGCCTCGATCCCTTAAGTGGCGCCGGAGGGTTCACCCTTCACGATGTCACCCTCGACCATCTCGGCTTCCCGGCCGCCTGCGCGGAGATCGCCCGGCGCCTCGTGGCGCGACTGCCGCCCGCCGAACGCTCCCTCCCCCGCCTCGCCGCCCGCGTCGCGGGACTGATCCGGCGCCGCCCGACCCGCGCCCTATGGCGCGACTTCCTCGCCAGCGCGAAGCCGCGCCCGGTGCCGGCTTCCTACGCCGCCTGGATCGAGGCGGTGGAGACGCCCGGCCGCCCGTCCGTGCCCGCCATGCGGGCGGCCATCGCCGGGTTCGGGGTCACTCCACGCATCTCCATCGTGATGCCGGTCTACGACACGCCGAAGGTCTGGCTCGAAGCCGCCATCGCCTCCGTGCGGGCGCAGGCCTACGAGAACTGGGAGTTGTGCCTCTGCGACGACAACTCGCCGAGCCCGCATGTCTGGCCGATGCTCCAGGCGTTCGCCGCCGCCGAGCCCCGGATCAAGCTGCACCGGCGCGAGCGGAACGGGCGCATCTCGGCGGCCTCCAACGACGCCATGGCGCTGGCGACGGGCGCCTACATGACGCTGATGGACCACGACGACGCGATCCCCGACAACGCGCTCTACGAGTTCGTCCGGGTCCTCAACGACGATCCGAGCGTCGACTTCCTCTACTCGGACGAGGACAAGATCTCCGTCGAGGGCGTGCGCTACGATCCGTTCCTCAAGCCGGACTGGTCGCCGGAGGCCCTGGAGGCGTGCATGTACACGGCGCACTTGGCCCTTTACCGCATGGACATCGTCGCGCGCATCGGCGGGTTTCGCGACGAATGCAACGGCGCGCAGGATTACGACTTCGCCCTGCGCTACACCGAGCACGTCCGGAATGTTCGTCACGTGCCGAAGGTGCTCTACCACTGGCGCGCCATCCCGGGCTCCACCGCCCAGACCATGGACAACAAGGACTACGTCATCGCGGCGGCCGTGCGCGGTCTCGAGGACCGGGCACGGCGCACCGGCACCCTCGATTTCGTCCGCCCCTCCCCCTATGCCGGTTGCTTCTTCCTGCGCCGCAAAATCGTCGGCACGCCGCGGGTCTCCATCGTGATCCCGAGCGCCGGCCGCGACAGCGTGGTCGCCGGCCGAACCGTCGATCTCCTCGCCGAATGCCTCGCCAGCATCCGGGCGAAGAGCACCTATCGGGACATCGAGATCGTCGTCGTCGACAATGGCGACCTTCGCGCAGGGACCCGGGCCGCCCTCGAACGTCATGAGGCGCGGCAGGTCACCTACGCGGAGCCCGGCTTCAACGTCGCCGCCAAGATGAACCTCGGGGCCGGCGCCACCACCGGCGAGATCCTGGTCTTCCTCAACGACGACATCGCGGTGATCACCCCCGACTGGATCGAGGCGATGCTGGCGCTGCTCCAGATCGACGGTGTCGGCGCGGTGGGCCCGAAGCTGCTGTTCGAGACCGGCGAGATCCAGCACGCGGGCGTCTCCATCGTCGATGCCACGCCCGATCATGTCCGGCGCGGCTATCCCGGCGACGATCCGGGGCATTTCTTCTCGACGGTGGGCAACCGCAATTACCTCGCTGTGACCGGTGCCTGCCTGATGGTCCGGCATGACGATTTTGCAGCGCTCGGCGGCTTCGACGAGGACTACGCCGTCAATTACAACGACGTCGATCTGTGCCTGCGCCTTTGGGAGCGGGGCCAGCGCATCGTCTACTGCGCTCAGGCCGAACTCTACCACTACGAGAGCCGCAACCGCGCCCGCACCGTCGATCCGGCCGAGCATGATCGGTTCCGGGCGCGCTGGGCGGAAAAAATCCCGCAGGATCCGTACTACAGCCCGTGGTTCGAGGCCCTTCCGCCGACCTTCGAACTCGACCCGGCACGGTTCTGAACGCGCTCGAGCCTTCGCTTGTCGCGAAGGCTCGGTGCCGGACTCCCGAATTGCGAACCAGTCTAATTCGCGGTTCTGTCCGCCCTCCGGCGATGCGTGAAATGCGCTCCGCCACTGGAATCGCGGCATGCAGTCAGTCCAGAGCTTGGGGGGAGACGCGACGGTCTGGTTGACCGGCGCCCTGCTCGTGCTCTGCATGGGCCTGTGGGCGAGCGGCCTCGTGGCCGAGATCGTCACCGCCCTGCTGTTCTTTGCCGTGGCGATGCTGTTCCGGCTGGCGCCCGCCAATGTGGTGTTTTCGGGCTTCGCTTCGTCGGCGTTCTGGCTCGTGCTCGGCGGCATGGTCGTGGGCTTGGCCATGACCCGCACCGGCCTCGGGGATCGCCTGGCGCGAAGCCTGTCGGGCCACCTGTCGGGGTCCTACACGGTTTTCATCGCCGGCCTGGTGGCGCTCGCCTTCGGGATCGCCTTCGTGATGCCGTCCAACCTCGGGCGCATCGCCCTGCTGGTGCCGGTGGTGCTCGCCCTCTGCGACACCTACGGCCTCGGCCCCGGGCGGCCCGGCCGCCACGGTGCCGTCCTGGCCGTCGGCGTCGCCACTCCGATCTTGTCCGCCGCGATCCTGCCGGCCAACGTGCCCAATCTCGTCATGGCCGGCACGGCCGAGGCCCAATACGGCCTGCACCTCGCCTACCTGCCCTACCTCCTCCTGCACGCCCCGGTGCTGGCCCTGGTGAAGGGCGCGATCCTGGTCGCCTGCGTCGTCCGGCTGTTCCCCGACCGGCTCACGACCGTGGATGACGGCGCCCTCGCCGTCGCGCCGATGACACCGGAGGCGCGGCGTCTCGCCGTGATCCTCATTGCCACCCTCGGCTTCTGGGTCACCGACAGCCTGCACCACATTGCGCCGGCCTGGATCGGACTCACCGCGGCGGTGATCTGCCTGATGCCACGCATCGGCGTGCTGCCGGCCGACGCCTTCGGGGCCGTCAATCTGCGCACCTGCTTCTACGTCGCGGCCCTGCTCGGCCTCGTCGCCACGGTGAACGCCACCGGACTTGGGGCCAGCCTCGGACATGCGCTTCTCGCCCTTGCGCCCCTGGCGCCCGACGCGCCGGCCTACAATTTCGGTATTCTCACCGGCATCAGCGCGGTGCTTGCCCTCGTCGTCACCGCCAACGGCGCGCCGGCGCTCTATACGGCCTTGGCCGGCGAGATGGCGCGAGTGAGCGGCCTCGATCTCGCCAGCGTGGTGATGGTGCAGGTGGTCGGCTACTCGACCCTGTTCCTGCCCTATCAGGCGCCGCCCATCGTCATGGCGATGGATCTCGGGCGTGTGCCGCTGGTCCAGGCAACGAAGCTCACCCTGGTGCTCGGCGCGGCGTCGCTGCTCATCGTCGCACCACTGGATTACGCCTGGTGGCGCGTCCTCGGGAGGTTGCCGTGAAGCCTCCGCGCCCGACTTACGATCCGAGAAAACTGTCGCCACTCCCGTTCCTCCGCGACAGGTTGCGGATTGGCGCCCGGCCACGGTCAGATTAGAGACGATCCAAATTCTTTTTGCACTGCAGCGTCGGCATGGCGCGCAACCACCATCGAGGACTGCGAAACACGATGGCTCCCACCGCCCGACCCACGGTCACAGCGCCGCTCTCGCCCCACCTCCAGATCTACCGCTGGACCTGGACCATGGCGATGTCGGTGTTCCACCGCATCACCGGCACCGCGCTCTACGGCGGCACCGCCCTCGTGGCGATCTGGCTCGTCGCCCTGGCCTCCGGCCCTGCGGCCTATGCCTGGGTGGCGTGGTTCTTCGGCTCGATCTTGGGCAGGCTGGTGCTGTTCGCCTACACCTGGATCCTGATGCACCACATGCTCGGGGGCTTGCGCCACTTCGTCTGGGATGTCGGCCAGGGTTTCGACCGTGCGCGCCGCATGAACCTCGCACGCGGCACCCTCATCGCCTCCGTGATCGTCACCGTGGCGATCTGGGCCGTCGCCCTTCTCGTGCGCTGAGGACCTGATCCATGGCCGAGACCGCAAAGACCTCCCTGCGCACCGCCCGCTCCCGCGTGAAGGGACTCGGCGCCTCCGGGCACGGGGCCGGGCATTGGTGGCAGCAGCGCGTCACCGCAGCCGCCAACGTGCCCCTGATGATCGGCTTCATCGTCATCATCGCGATGATGGCCGGGCGGCCCTACCCCGAGGCCGTCGCCCTGGTGTCGCACCCCCTGGCGGCCCTCATCCTCATCGGCGGGGTGATCTCGGTGACCCTGCACATGCGCATCGGCATGCAGGTCGTCATCGAGGATTACGTCCACGACAAGGGCCTGAAGTTCGCCGCCCTGTTCGCCAACACCACCTACGCCGTCGCCGTCGCGGTGGCCTGCCTCTACGCGATCCTGCGCGTGAGCCTCGCCCGCCTCGTCTGACCGCATCCGAGAACCGAAGGGACTTTCCCATGGCCAGCAACGGATCGAACGGCGCCCCCGCCTACACGATCAACGACCACACCTTCGACGTGGTCATCGTCGGGGCCGGCGGTGCCGGCCTTCGCGCCACGGTGGGCTGCTCTCAGGCGGGCCTGCGCACCGCCTGCATCTCGAAGGTGTTCCCCACCCGGTCGCACACGGTGGCGGCACAGGGCGGCATTTCAGCCTCCCTCGGCAACATGGGGCCGGACGATTGGCGCTGGCACATGTACGACACCGTGAAGGGCTCGGACTGGCTCGGCGACCAGGACGCCATCGAATACCTCGTGCGCAACGCCCCCGCGGCGGTCTACGAGCTCGAGCATTGGGGCGTGCCGTTCTCGCGCACCGAGGAAGGCAAGATCTATCAGCGCCCCTTCGGCGGCATGACCACCGAGTACGGCAAGGGCACCGCCCAGCGCACCTGCGCCGCCGCCGACCGCACCGGCCACGCCATGCTCCATACGCTTTACGGACAGGCGGTGAAGAACAACACCAACTTCTTCATCGAGTACTTCGCCCTCGACCTCATCATGGACGAGGACGGCCGCTGCCTCGGCGTCATCGCCATCGATCAGGCCACCGGCGAAATCCACCGCTTCCGCGCTCAGCAGACGATCCTGGCCACCGGCGGCTACGGCCGCTCGTACTTCTCGGCCACCTCCGCCCACACCTGCACGGGCGACGGCAACGCCATGGTCCTGCGCGCCGGCCTGCCGCTGCAGGACATGGAGTTCGTGCAGTTCCACCCCACCGGTATCTACGGTGCCGGCTGCCTCATCACCGAGGGCGCCCGCGGCGAGGGCGGTTACCTCACCAACTCCGAGGGCGAGCGCTTCATGGAGCGCTACGCGCCGAGCGCCAAGGATCTCGCCTCCCGTGACGTGGTCTCGCGCTCTATGACCATGGAGATCCGGGCCGGGCGCGGCGTCGGCAAGGGTCAGGACCACATCTACCTGCACCTCGACCACCTCGACCCGGCGATCCTGCACCAGCGCCTGCCCGGTATTTCGGAATCCGCGAAAATCTTCGCGGGCGTCGATGTCACCAAGGAGCCGATCCCGGTGCTGCCGACGGTCCACTACAACATGGGCGGCATCCCGACGAACTATCACGGCGAAGTCCTGACCCTCAAGAACGGCAACCCCGACACGGTGGTGCCGGGCCTGATGGCGCTGGGCGAAGCCGCCTGCGTCTCCGTCCACGGCGCCAATCGCCTCGGCTCGAACTCGCTCATCGACCTCGTGGTGTTCGGCCGGGCCGCGGGTCTCCGCTGCGCCGAGATCGTCGAGCCGGGCCGGCGCCAGATGGACCTGCCGAAGGACTCGGCCGACAAGGCGCTCGCCCGCCTCGACCGCTTCCGCTACGCCGACGGCGCCACGCCGACCTCGGAGCTGCGCGCCGAGATGCAGAAGACCATGCAGAACAACTGCGCCGTCTTCCGCACGGGCGAAGTTCTGGAAGAGGGCAAGACCCTCATCCACAAGGTCGCGTCGGGGCTTGCCGACATCCACGTCACCGACCGCTCGCTGATCTGGAACACCGACCTCCTCGAAACCCTGGAGTTCGACAACCTCATCGGCCAGGCCGTGGTCACCATGGAATCGGCGGCCAATCGCAAGGAGAGCCGCGGGGCGCATGCCCGCGAGGACTTCCCCGATCGCGACGACAAGGAATGGATGAAGCATACCCTCGCCTGGATGGACGATAAATCCAAACAGGTCACCATCGATTACCGCCCGGTGCACACCTACACCATGTCGAACGAGATCCAGTACATCGAGCCGAAGGCACGGGTGTACTGAGGAATCAGTACCGCACGTGCTTCCAACGATGAATCTCTCGAGACGGAATTAGGCACGCCAAATCATGGCTCAGTTCAACCTTCCCAAAAACTCGCAAATGACCGAGGGCAAGACTTGGCCCCGGCCCGCCGGCGCCAACAACCTCCAGGAATTCCGGATCTATCGCTGGAACCCCGACGACGGGAAGAACCCACGCGTCGACGTCTATCAGGTCGACCGGGACGATTGCGGGCCGATGGTCCTCGACGCGCTCCTGTGGATCAAGAGCAAGGTCGATTCGACCCTGGTGTTCCGCCGCTCCTGCCGCGAGGGCATCTGCGGCTCCTGCGCCATGAACATCGAGGGCCAGAACGCGCTCGCCTGCACCATGGGCATCGACGAGTGTCAGGAGCACGCCAAGGGCAAGAAGACCGGCGCCGTGCGGATCTACCCGTTGCCGCACATGCCGGTCCTCAAGGACCTCGTGCCGGATCTGACGAACTTCTTCGCCCAGCACGCCTCCATCGAGCCATGGCTTCAGACCGAGACCCCGGCCCCCGAAGGCGAGTGGAAGCAGACGCCCGAGGACCGCGCCCAGCTCGACGGCCTCTACGAGTGCATCCTCTGCGCCTGCTGCACCACCTCGTGCCCGAGCTACTGGTGGAACGGCGACCGCTTCCTCGGCCCCGCGGCCCTGCTCCAGGCCTATCGCTGGCTCATCGACAGCCGTGACGAGAACACCGGCGAGCGCCTCGACGCCCTTCACGATCCGTTCCGGCTCTACCGCTGCCACACGATCATGAACTGCGCCAACGCCTGCCCGAAGAGCCTGAACCCGGCGAAAGCCATCGCCGAGATCAAGAAGATGATGGTCGCCCGCGAGGTTTGATTCGCGTTGCGGCGGGAACGAAAAAGGGGCGCGCGGTACGAACCGCGCGCCCCTTTTTCATCTTCCGGCTTACTCCGCCGGTGCCGGATGAGGCCCGGCCTGGGCGGTGGGTTCCGCCTCCGGCTGGATGCCCTCCGTGGCGTCTTTGCGCCGGAACAGGCGCATCACCACGACGAAGAACACCGGTACGAACAGCACCGCCAGCACCGTCGCCGAGATCATGCCGCCGAGCACGCCGGTCCCGATAGCCTGCTGACTTTTCGAAGCGGCGCCCGTCGCGATGGCCAGCGGCACCACGCCGAAGATAAAGGCGAGTGAGGTCATCACGATGGGGCGGAAGCGTAGGGTCGCCGCCTCGATGGTGGCGTCCACCAGGGATTTCCCGGGCTTCCAGAGATCCTTGGCGAATTCCACGATCAGGATGGCGTTCTTGGCGGACAGGCCGATGATCGTGATGAGACCGATCTTGAAGTACACGTCGTTGGGCAGGCCGCGCATGTACACCGCCGCCACCGACCCGATGACGCCCAGGGGGATCACGAGCAGCACCGAGAACGGGATCGACCAACTCTCGTAGAGGGCGGCAAGGCACAGGAACACGATCAGGATCGACAGGGCCAGCAGCAGGCTCGCCTGGCTGCCGGCCTGCTTCTCCTGCAGGGACTGCCCGGTCCAGGTGTAGCCGAAGCCCTTGGGGAGCTGCTGCATCAGCCGCTCCATCTCGGCGATGGTGTCACCCGAGGTGTAGCCCGGCGCGGGTTCGCCCGTGATGCGGACGGACTGATAGCCATTGAAGCCGATGATCTGTGCCGGGCCGATGCTCCATTTCAGGTCGGCGAAGGAGGACATCGGCACCATGGTGCCTTGGCTGTTCTTGACGCCATAATTCAGGATGTCGGCCGCCTTCAGGCGCTGCGCATCCTCGGCCTGGACGATGACGCGCTGCATCTTGCCCCGGTTGGGAAAGTCGTTGGTGTAGACCGAACCGAGGTTGACCTGGATCGTGTTGTTGATCTCCTCAAAGGCCACGCCCAGGGCCGCGGCCTTCTCGCGGTCGATGACGAGTTCGGCCTGCGGCGCCGGCGGCAGGCCCTCGACGTAGACTTTCTGCAGGACCGGACTCTTGCGGGCGAGGGACAGGAGCTGCTCCTGGGCGGCCATCAGGGCCGAGTAGCCCTTCTGTGCGCGGTCCTGGAGGCGAAAGCTGAAGCCAGAGGCGTTGCCGAGGTTGTCGATGGGTGGCGGCTCGAGGGCCTGGATCACGGCATCCTTGTAGCTGGCGAGGGCCTTGTTGGTGCCCTCCACCAGCTTGGCGGCCGAGTTGTCCGCGTTGCGCGCCCCCCACGGCTTCAGGGTGACGAAGGCCTGGGAGGTGACCTGGCCCTGCCCCGAGAACGAGAACCCGTTGACCACCGTCACGGTGGCAACACCCGGTTGGGCGAGGAGATGCTCCTCGACCTTCTTCACCGCCGCCTCGGTTCGATTGAACGAGGCGCCGGGCGGAGTCTGGATGTCGACCGTGAAGAAGCCCTGGTCCTCCACCGGCAGAAAGCCTTCCGGCAGGCGGGCGAAGGCGTAGCCGGTGCCGATCACGATGGCGAGATAGATCGCCATCACTCGGCCCGAGCGCTTGATGAGCCCGGCGACGCCGCGGCCGTACCGCGCCGTCTCGCGGTCCACCACCCGGTTGAACCAGCCGAACACGCCGCCCTTGGAATGGCCGTGGCCCTTCTCGATGGGCTTGAGGATCGTGGCACACAGGGCCGGGGTCAGGGACAGGGCGAGGAGCGCCGAGAAGCCGATGGACGTCACCATGGCGATGGAGAACTGGCGGTAGATGATGCCGACGGAGCCCGGGAAGAATGCCATCGGGATGAACACCGCGATGAGCACCAGGGTGATGCCGATGATGGCGCCGGTGATCTGCTCCATTGCCTTGCGGGTGGCCTCCTTCGGGGAAAGGCCTTCCTCGTTCATGATCCGCTCGACGTTCTCCACCACCACGATGGCGTCGTCGACGAGGATGCCGATGGCGAGCACCATGCCGAACATCGTGAGCACGTTCACCGAGAAGCCGGCGAGCAGCATCACCGTGCAGGTGCCCATGAGGGCGATGGGCACGACGATGGTCGGGATCAGGGTGTAGCGGATGTTCTGGAGGAAGATGAACATCACCACGAACACGAGCACCACTGCCTCGACGAGGGTGTGCAGCACCTTCTCGATGGAGGCCTCGACGGCGGGCGTGATGTCGTAGGGAATGTCCCACTGCACGTTGGAGGGAAAGAACTGCGACAGCTCCTTCATCTTGGCGCGGATGGCGGAGGCGGTCTGGAGCGCGTTCCCGTCGGGGGCCAGGGTCACGGAGATGCCGGCTGCTTCGCCGCCGTTGAGGCGGGTGGTGAACTTGTAGTCCTCCCCGCCGAGTTCGATCCGGGACACGTCGCGCAGACGGACGTTGGAGCCGTCCGGGTTGGCCCTCAGGACGATGGCGCCGAATTCCTCGGGCGCCGTCATCTGGCCCTTGACGATGATCGGGAAGTTGACGGGGTTGTTCGCCGGGCTCGGCATGGCGCCGACGGCGCCCGACGCGATCTGGACGTTCTGGTTCGAGATCGCCTTCGAGACGTCGGATGCGTTGAGCGACAGGCCGCGCAGCTTGTCCGAATCGATCCAGATGCGCAGGGACCGTTCCGTCGAGTAGAGCGTCGCGCGCCCGACGCCGGGGATACGGCGGATCTCGTTGATGACGTTGCGGATGAGGAAGTCGCCGAGCGCGATCTCGTCCATGGACTTGTCCGGCGAGATCAGGGTGATGATCTGTAGGGTCGCGGCCGAAGCCTCTTCGACGAGGGTGCCCTGCTGGCGCACTTCCGCCGGCAGGCGCGCCTCGATGCGCTTCAGACGGTTCTGGACCTCGACGCCCGCAAGGCTCGAATCAGTACCCGGCTGGAACTGCGCCGTGATTTCGACGACGCCGAACGCGTCGCTCGCCGATTCGAAGCTGAGGATGTTGGCGGCGCCGTTCAGCTCATCCTCGATGAGCCGGGTGGTACCCGTATAAAGGTTCTCGACCGAAGCACCGGGGAAGGAGGTCGATAGGGCGATGGAAGGGGGCGCGATCACCGGATACTGCGCCACCGGCAATTGCGGGATCGTGAGTGCGCCGCCGAGGATGATGAACAGGGCAACGACCCAGGCGAAGACCGGCCGGTCGATGAAAAAACGGGCCATGGGTCAGCGCACCTGTGCGGCGGATTGCGGGGCGGCCTTCTCGACCACGTCCGTGTCGTGAGGCTTGGGCCCCTTGTCCTCCGAGGCCGGATGGAGCTCGGTGGTCTTCACCTGCTGACCGGCCGAGATTTTCTGGACACCTTCGACGACGACACGATCGCCGGCCTTCAGGCCCTCCCGAACGATCCATTGGTTGTCGACAACCGGGCCGACCTCCACGGGCTGGAGCATGACCTTGTTGTCGTCCCGCACCACCCAGACCTCGGCCTTGCCGTCGTTGGTGCGCTGGATCGCCTGCTGGGGAACGGCGAGGGCGTCGGTATCGATGCCCTGCTTGATCCGGGCGCGCACGTACATGCCGGGAAACAGCTCGTCGTGCGGGTTGGGGAACTGCACCCGCAGGTTCACCTGCCCCGTGCTCGGATCGGCGGTGACGTCCGAGAACAGGAGCCGTCCGGCCGAGCCGTAGAGGGAGCCGTCATCCATGATGAGGTGGACGTTGGCGGTGTCGCCGGACAGGCGGGAGAGCTCGCCGCTAGCGAGATCCCGGCGCAATTTGTTCAGCTCGCCAACGGACTGGGTGATGTCGACGTAGATCGGATCGAGCTGTTGGATCGTGGCGAGGTTCGAGGTGGCGCCCTGGTCGACCAGGGTGCCCTCGGTGAGAAGGGCACGGCCGATGCGGCCCGAAATCGGGGCGCGAACATCGGTGTAATTCAGGTTGAGCTTGGCCCGGTCGCGGGCGGCCTTGGCGCCGGCGACTTCGGCCTGCGCCTGCTTGAGACCCGCATAGGCGCTGTCGTACTGGGCCTGGCTCGCCGTCTGGCGTGACAGAAGCTGCTCCAGGCGGTCGGCCTGCTGTCCGGCCAGGACCTGCGCCGCCTCCGTGCGAGCGAGCACGGCCTCGGCGCTCTGCAGTTCCACTTGGAACGGCGCCGGGTCGATCTTGTAGAGGACGTCACCCTCCTTGACCAAGCTGCCCTGCTCGAAGGTCCGCTTGATCACGAGGCCCGAGACCCGCGAGCGGACTTCGGCGATGCGCATGGGAGCGACCCGACCCGGCAGATCGCGCACGTAGGGAATCGGCTGCTCGCGCACGGTGACGATGCTCACCTCCGGCGGTGGGGCCGGCACCGGTGCCGCCGCCTGCTGCTTCTGATTGCAGGCCGACAGGGTGACGAGGACGATGCCGACGGCGACGGAGGCCGGGCGCGCCCAGAACACGCGTAGGGAGGGAGACGTCACGATCACTTCGCTCCTGCGGAATTCGGTCGATGCGCGGCTGCCGCGGGCACGCCGCTCACGATGCGTTCAAGGGTTCGCGCCGTCCCGTCTCCAGGATCGGAGCGGTCGCGCGGCAAGCTCCGGGCCACGGTAGACATGACCGGACGATAAGATGCCCGTGGCACCGAGGGCGGCAACGGCGATGGGCTGCGCACCTTGCCTGTCATACGGGCTGTCTGACAGATGATCTTGGCGATCCGACGACGGCCCCCGGATCGGGACGGACTTCGCCTCGGGCGGGATTCTATTGGGCGCGACACAAGGAACCGTGAAGGGCCGGCCTGTCTCAGACCAGGGGCCTTGGAGGCCGGATCGGCGGATGATCCTCGCGGGTGTGCGGCTCGTCCGCCGGCATGGGATCGAACGCGGCAGCCGCTTCGGCAACCGCCAGCAGTCGGGGGCCGTGCACGGCGAATGCCTCGCGCAGATCGTCGGCATCGTACGCGGCACGAGCCATCTTCGGAATGTCGGCGGGGGCCGGATCGTCCCCCGCCTCGTAGACGGCGAGGGCGGCAACGGAGTGGGCGAGTGTGGGCTGTCCCGCATCCGGCAGGATCGGGATGGCCATCAGGAGCAGCGCGAGGACATGGAGAAGGCGCGGCAGGACGCGGCGCCAGTCCCGGCGATGCGGCGAACCAATGGAGTTCGCGCCGAAGAGCGACTTGTCTGCGCCGAAGGGCGACTGGGGATGCGGTGCGGAGCCTCTCACGTTCTGAAGACTGGTGTGTGAGACTACCCGCGACAAGTTCCTGCGGCATTCTGTCCTTGGGCGAGAGGTTTCCTGTCCGGTCGGTTTGTTCCGGTCTGTGAGGGCGCCGCGACGGACGTTGCCGGGATCACACAGGGTTGGCCTGTCGCCGCCGTCCCCGTTGACCGCCCCGGCCCTGGGGGCCAAGGCTCCGGATAACGACGCTGCGCCCGTCCGAAACGACGGTGCCACAACGCCGAACCCGCTTCGGCTGGAGGAAACCATCATGCAGACGCGCTTCGCCGCTTCCGCTTTCGCAGTGGCCCTGACCCTCGCGATGACGCCCGCCGCCCAGGCCGGCAACCCGTTCGACAGCGGCCCCATCGCCGACTTCATGAACATCTTCCGCGAGCAGGCGATCCCGCGCGAGACCGTGGCCTGGAAGGGCGCCGAGAAGCCCGGCACCGTGGTGGTCTCCACGAGCCAGCGGCGCCTGTTCTACGTACTCCCCGGCGGTCAGGCCGTTCGCTACGGCGTCGGCGTCGGCCGCCAGGGCTTCTCGTGGTCGGGCCAGAAGACCGTCACCATGAAGAAGGAATGGCCGGATTGGCGCCCGCCGGCACAGATGCTGGCCCGCCGGCCCGACCTGCCGCGCTTCATGGCGGGCGGACAGGACAATCCGCTCGGAGCGCGGGGCATGTATCTCGGCTCCACGCTCTATCGCATCCACGGGTCGAACGAGCCCGAGACCATGGGCGCCGCCGTTTCGTCGGGCTGCATCCGCATGACCAATAAGGACGTGGTCGATCTCTACGACCGCGTGAAGGTTGGCACCAAGGTTGTGGTCCGCAACTGATTTTTTGAGACTCGGGGGAAGCGCCCGGGTCTCGACGCATCCCCCGCCCGCCTCTGGTCGGCTCATCCTGAATCGCCAGAGGGCACATGATCTTCGGTGTCGATCCCGGCCTGCTCGCGGGGCTGTTCGCCGTGGCGGTCGCAGCCGGCTGCGTCGACGCCATCGCGGGCGGCGGCGGCCTCATCACCCTGCCGACCCTGCTGCTCGCCGGCCTCGACCCCGTCAGCGCCATCGCGACGAACAAGCTCCAGGGCTCGGCGGGCGCCGTTTCCTCCACGCTTGCGTTTGCCCGGCGCGGCCTGATCCACTGGCCGGCGGCCTGGAAGATCGCCGTCTCGGCTGGATTCGCCTCCATCGCCGGCGCCCTCTGCGTCAGCCTGTTGCCGCGCCCCGTGCTCGATGCCGGGGTGCCGATCTTGCTCGTGGGAATCGCCCTCTACTTCGCCACCGCCCGGCGCATGAGCGCCGAGGACGCCACGGCACGGATGAGTCCGGCGATGTTCGCCCTGACCTGGGCCCCCGCCGTCGGGTTCTACGACGGCGTGTTCGGTCCGGGCGCCGGCGCGTTCTACATGATCGGATTCGTCACGCTGCTGGGCCTCGGCGTCGTGCGCGCCACCGCCCACACCAAGCTCGCCAATGCGGCGAGCAACCTCGGGAGCCTCGCGCTGTTCGCGTTCGGGGGGCACGTGTTCTGGGCCATCGGTCTCGTCATGGCCGTGGGCGCCATTCTCGGCGCGCAGATCGGCGCCCGCCTCGCCATCCGCCTCGGCGCCCGCCTGATCCGACCGCTCCTCGTCACCATCGCGTGCGCCATGGCGATCCGGTTGCTGTCCGACCCGGCGAACCCGCTCCGGCACGCCGTGGTCGGTCTGTTCACCGCCGGTTGATCGGCGGGGCAAGCTTTCACCGCAACAAGCCTCAGTGCGGCAAGCCTCAGCGCGGCATGAACGCCCAGTAGTCGAGGTCGAGGATCACCGACGGGTCGTAGGCGTCGCCCTGCTTGTCCGGGTGGTTGCCGCAGGGCTGATTCTTCGTCGCCACCGTGCGCAGGCGCAGCAGCCCGACATCGGACCGGCCGGGCAGTTCGGCCGTCTCCAGCACCTCGCTCCAGGCATAGACGGTGTCGCCGGCAAACAGCGGCGCCACGTGGCGGCCGGCGTTGATGCCGGCCAGCGCGAACGCGTTGGCGAGACCGTTGAAGCTCAGCGCGCGCGCCAGCGAGATCACGTGGCCGCCGTAGATGAGCCGCCGGCCGAAGCGGGTGTCCTTGGTGGCGAAGGCGTCGAAATGGACCTTGGCGGTGTTCTGGAACAGGCGGGTGGCGATCTGGTGCTCGGCCTCCTCCACGGTCATGCCGTCGACGTGGTCGATCTTCTCGCCGACGACGTAATCCGAGAAGCGGTGCGGGCTTCCCGCAAGATCGACATCGTAGGCGCCCGCATCCAGCGGCGGCAGCGCCCCGGCGAGGTCGGCCGGCGACACCACCTTGGCGAAGGTCGGCACGTGCTCCTGCGCGATGATCGCCTCGGGGTCGCGCTTCTTGACGAGGACCCAGCGGCAATAGCTCAGCACCGTTTCGCCGTTGGCGTCCGAGCCCGTCGAGCGAACGTAGACCACGCCGGTCTGGCGATTGGAGCTTTCCTTGAGACCGATGACCTCGGAGACCGTGGACAGGGTCTCGCCGGGATAGACCGGCCGGCGGAAGCCGCCCTCGGCGTAGCCGAGGTTGGCCAGGGCGTTGAGCGAGATGTCCGGCACGGTCTTGCCGAACACCACGTGGAAGGTGAGCAGATCGTCCAGCGGGCTCTGCGGGTAGCCGAGCTTGCGCGCGAAGGCGTCCGACGACTGCACGGCGAAGCGCGGGCCGTAGAGCGCCGTGTAGAGCGCCACGTCTCCCGTGGTCACCGTGCGCGGCGTGGCATGGCGGATGGTCTCGCCGAGGCGATAATCCTCGAAGAAGCGGCCGGGATTGGTCTTCATGGGCGCGGGTCGTCTCTCGAAGGGATGGGGCGCTCAGCGCGTGTAGACGGTGGCCTGCACCGGTATGAATTCGTGGAGCAGGCGGCTGGCGAACAGCAGCAGCAGCACCAGCACGATGGGCGACAGGTCGACGCCGCCGAGGTTGGGCAGGATGTTGCGGATCGGCCGGAGCACCGGCTCGGTGAGCCGGTAGAGCACTTCGCCGATCTGCGAGACGATGGGGTTGCGGACGTTCACCACGTTGAACGCCACGAGCCAGCTCAGGACGGCGCTGGCGATGAGCACGTAGATGTAGAGCTGGACGACGGTGTCGAAGAGCCAGAGGAAGGCGTTCATGCGGGGGATCGATGTCCTCGTGGTCCCGCGCTCCGGGCACGGTTCACGCGCCCGCTCGGCAGCAGGATTTCCGGAATTGACAGGCCGGCGTGCGCAAGCCTAAAAGGCCCGCACCCCGGAACGGGGCTGTAGCTCAGATGGGAGAGCGCCGCAATCGCACTGCGGAGGTCAGCGGTTCGATCCCGCTCAGCTCCACCACCGTTTTCTCCCAGGAGATCGGTGGTGATGCGATCCTCGGTCAGCGCCGCGCCGCCGTAGACAATCAGCAAAGTTTTCAGCGTCGGCCGGGGGATCGATCCCGTCGAGATCGGCACGCGCGCCATCGCCGGCTAGGGCGTCTTCGCAAAGTCATGTGAGCCAGAGCATTGTCATGCCGAGTGTGACCATGGCGAGGTCGTTGGCCGCCCGCTTCTCGTAGCGGGTGGCGATGCGGCGATACTGATTGAGACGTCCGATCAGCCGCTCGACCCTGTTGCGCTCCCGGTACGCAGCCTTGTCGAAGTCGGGCTGCCGCGGCTGATCTTTGCGGGTCGGAATGACTGGCTCGATGCAGATGCAGTTTGGTCGAAAACCCGCCCCGGCTGCGCCCGAGCGCTTCACCAATTCCCTCGACCGTCCCCTCACCCCCCGATGGCGCCGGACCGGCGTGCACCGTCGCGGGCCGGCAGATCAGCCAAGGGCGCACCCGTGCGCGGCTTCTGCGGAGACAGCAACGGGGCGACCTGCTCCCACTGCGAATCGGTCAGTTCGTAGGGTCGCATCCCCACAACACGGGGCCCGTCACCCAGCCCGTGAACCCTTTGCCGAGACGCTCCAGAGCCCCGCCCGGAACTCGAACTTCGGCGGCGCGGTCATGGTGGTCGGCCTCAGCTGCGAGAAGCTGGTCTCAGAGCGCCTGATCCCGGCCGCATCGCCACGGGTCGTTCCACCATCGAGGAAACCGGCCGGGACCTGTTCCACCTCATCCTCGACGTCGCCGGCGGTCGCAGGCAGCCGTGGTCGGATCGCTGGGGCCTGTTCAACGGCCTCACGCTGTTCAATCCGGCGCCGATCACCTGATGGGCCCCTTCGTGCCGCTTGCGGCCGGTGGTCAGATTTTCCGGCGCAGGCGGCTCGCGAAGAAGCCGTCGAGGCCGCCCCTCTGGTCGGGAGTGGTCCCGTCGAGCTGCGACGGAAGAGTGCGCAGGTCGCCCTGGGCGTCGATGGGCGCGGACAGGCCGCCCAGCTCGTCCGGCATCACCGGCACGCGCTCGAACCCGTCGTTGCGCTTGAGGAAGTCCCTGACCTGACGCTCGCCCTCCTCCGGCTCCAGGGAGCAGGTGCAGTAGACGATCCGGCCGCCGGGCTTCACCAGGATCGCGGCCCTGTCGAACAGCCGCCGCTGCAGGGCGGCGAGGCGCAGGATGTCGTTGCTTTCCTTGGTCCAGGCCACATCCGGATGCCGGCGGATGGTGCCGGTGGCGGAGCACGGCGCATCGAGGAGCACGGCATCGAACTGACCCGGTTCCTCGACGTCCAGGGCGTTGCCGACACGGATCTCCGCGTCCAGCCCGAGGCGCGCGATGTTTTCGCGCAGGCGCTCCAGCCGGGGGGCCGAGCGATCGACGGCGACGACGGTGGCCCCCGCCGCGGCGAGCTGGGCGGTCTTGCCGCCCGGTGCCGCGCAGAGATCCGCCACCCGCTGGCCGGACGTCACGCCGAGCAGCCGGGCGGGAATCGCGGCCGCCGCATCCTGCACCCACCACGCACCCTCCGCGTAGCCGGGCAGGTCGGAGACGGCGGAGCGGACTTCGTGCAGGCGTACGCTGCCCGTCGGTAGGGCGACGCCGCCGAGACGCTCGGCCCATTCGACAGCCGAGCCTTTGACCGTGATGTCGAGGGCGGCGCCGGCGAGGTGCGCCGCCGCAATGGCCTGCGCGGTTTCCACCCCGTAGGCGTCCCGCCAGCGCCCGGCGAGCCAGTCCGGCGTATTGTGCGCCAGGGGATCGGTCATCTCGGCCAGAATCTCGGCGCGCTCGCGCACGATCCGGCGCAGGACGGCGTTGACGAGGCCGGACAGGTGCTGGAGCTGCGGGTCGCCCTTGGCGAGGCGCACCCCGAGATCGACGGCGGCGTGATCGGGCACGTTGAGGTCGAGGATCTGCGCTGCGCCCGTGGCGAGGACGGCGACGAGTCGGGGCTGGCCCTCGGGCAGCCCTTGCGACAGCCGGGCGGCGAGCACCCGCTTCAGGAAGCCGAGGCGTCGGAAGGTCGCGGTGGCGATGGCCCGCGCCAGGGCCGTATCGGCACCGTCCAGGGCGGCATCGCGCCCGGCCTGCACCAGGGCATCTTCCAAAGCGAAGGCGTGGTTGCTCGCCAGGAGATCGGCCACGGCGCCGTGGGCGACCTGGCGGGCGGCGAGGCCCGCGACGGTGCGGTCGATGGGCGTGATCGGCCCGTCCGCGTTGCGGCGTGTCGCCATGAGTGCCACTTCTCCTGAAAGACCGCGCCCGACCGGGCCGGGCATCCTTCGGGACAGCCCTTTCACCCCTCACCGCCGAGATGCAAGCCATGCCGATGCAGGACGACACGGAAAATCAGGGGCTTTCGCCCCGCTCCCCCCTCTCGGGCGCCGCCACCCGGGCCCTGGCCGAGGCCGAGGCCCGCCGCAAGGACATCGACGCCCGTGCCGCCGAGATCGCCACGGCGCGCGAGCGCCAGGGCCGCGGCGGCCTGGAGCCGGTCCGCTACGACGATTGGGAGATCAAGGGGATCGCCGTCGACTTCTGAGGGGCCGGAACGTCCGGTGCTCCGCCACGGTTGGCCCCGCACCATCGCGTACGAGGATCATCATGGCCATCACCAAGATTTCGAGCCGCACGGCCAAAGCCGGCGCCCACGGGGAGATCGCCCTCGCCGGCGGCCAATCCGTCGCCCTGCGGATGTGGCGCGAGGAAGAGCCCAACGCCGACAAACCGAGTGCCAGCCGCCCCTACGAGACCGTGGGCTACGTGGTGGCGGGCCGTGCCGAACTCGTGGTGAACGGCGAGACCACCACCCTGGAGCCGGGTGATTCCTGGCTGGTACCGGCGGGCGCCGAGCACACCTATACCATTCTCGAGACCTTCACGGCCGTCGAGGCCACCGCCCCGCCGGCCGCATGAGCCACACCCGGTCGCCGGGTCATCCGGCGACCGGGTCGCGATCACCGCAGCACGTAGACCGGTGTGCCCACCGAGACACGGCTGTAGAGGTCGACCACGTCCTGATTGTACATGCGGATGCAGCCATACGAAGCGTAGGAGCCGATGGAGTTCGGGCGGTTCGTGCCATGGATCGCGTACTCGCCGCCAGAGAGGGTGAGCGCCGCCGATCCCATCGGGTTGTGCGGCGACCCACCGGCGATCACGTCGGGTAGGCGCGGATTGTCCCGCTTGACCTCGTGGGGCGGCGACCAGGCCGGATGCACGTACTTGCCGTCGATCTCCCGCGTCCCGGTCCATTGCTTGCCGGGCTTGCCCACCGCCACGGGGTAGCGGATCGCCGTGCCGTCGCCGTTGACGAGGTAGAGCCGGCGCTCGGCCGTCCGGACCACCACGGTGCCCGGGCTGACATTGTCCTGAAACGCGACGACCTCGCGGGCCAAGACCTGCCCGGTCGTGAGCGCCCCGATCCCCACCGCAAACATGCATTCCTTGAGCCCGACCATGATTGCCATCCCCGTCACTTGAAGTCCTGACGGTGACAATCGGCGGCCGAAGTTGCCGGTCCGGTTACGTCGCTGCGGTACGCGGGGCGAACGCACAGGGAGTTCGCAAGACCGTCAAGGCAAGTGTTTCCGGGTAGGCGCAAAACCACACGGCTGTTCAAGCGTTGGTTTACCCTGTGACGGTTCAACGTTCGACGAGGCCCGCCCCCCCCGGGATACGGTCCTGCCAACCATGGCGGACGAGTTCGGGGTCGGCATGTTCCTCCACGGGGAAGCCGACGCAGAGATAGGCGACGAGGTGCCAGGCGCAGGGCACGTCGAGGACCGTGCACACGGTCTCCGGTTCGAGGATCGAGACCCAGCCGACCCCGAGTCCATGCGCACGGGCGGCGAGCCAGAAGGTCTGCACGGCGCCCACCACCGAGTAGCGCAGCATCTCCGGCATGGTGGCGCGGCCGAGGCCTAGGCCGGCTTCGGTGGCCTCGTCGCAGAACACCGCGAGGTGCACCGGCGCGTCGTGCAGGCCAGCAAGCTTGAGACGGATATAGGCGTCGCGCCGCTCGGCCGCGTAGCCCGTGGCGGCGGCTTCGTTGCAGCGCTCGAAGCTCCCGGTCACTGCCGCGCGGCGCGCCGGGTCCGTCACCCGGACGAAGCGCCAGGGCTGGCTGTTGCCGACGGAGGGACTCAGCGCCGCGAGGTCGAGGCAGCGGCGCAGGAGAGTCTCATCCACGGGATCGTCGCGAAACCGGCGCACGTCGCGGCGCCACGCGAACAGGTCCGCGAGGGTTTCACGGAAACCGGCATCGAACTGGACCAAGACCTATCGTCCTATGGAGCGCACGAACCCTTCATAGAGCGCGATTCGGACGAGCGCGCGAAAAAAGGGCCGCGCTCCGAAGAGGCGGCCTGAAGTCCTTGGGTCTCGAAACCTCTGGAGTGTCGGTCCGTGGAGGCTGGTCCAGCCCCCGAGAGCTGGGGAGCCGTAGGGTTCGGGTGCCGAACCGGCCGACGGAACCGACGAGGTTCGGCAACAGGTATGCCCGCTCAACGCGGCGCACGCGGGGCCTTATCACGGCGGAAAGATGGTGGTGCGTCAGCGCACCTGTTGCCGACGAGGCCGGGGCTCGCTCCCACATGGCCCGGCAACCGGATACGCTCCGCCCCTGCGCTGCGGGCGACCCTTGCGAGGGCACGGACGCGGGACCATCATCGGGACGACAGGACAATCGGGATCAGGAGCGACGATGAGCGAGAGGACAGGCGCTGAACCCAGGTCATCCGAGCCCGCGGCCCGGATCATTCCCTTTCCGTCCGCGCCCGTCCCTCCGCAGATCGCCTTCGACCGGGCAGAACTGCGCGTGCTGTTCAACCTCTACGGCCGCATGGTGTCGGCGGGCGAGTGGCGCGATTACGCCCTCGATTTCCGTCGCGACAAGGCGGTGTTCTCCATCTACCGGCGCAGCTCAGAGATGCCGCTCTACCGGGTCGAGAAGGACCCCAAGCTCGCCCGGCGCCAGGGCGCCTACGCGGTGGTGGCGGCCTCGGGCCTCGTCATGAAGCGCGGCCAGGATCTCGCCCGCGTGCTCGCCGTGCTGGAGCCGCCCCTGCGCGCGGTATGAACCGCTGCGCGCAATGAAAAAGGCCCCGGCAGTTACCCGCCGGGGCCTTGTCATGTCGGCCCGCCGTTCGCCTTAGCGACGGTCGCCGAGCAGGGACAGGAGCATCTGGAACATGTTGATGAAGTCAAGATACAGGGTCAGGGCGCCGTTGACCGACAGCTTGGCCGCACCCTCGGCATCCGCGCCGCTGTAGAGGAACATCTCCTTCAGCTTCTGCGTGTCGTAGGCGGTGAGGCCGGCGAAGATGAGCACGCCGAGTACCGAGATGGCGAACTGCAGGGCCGACGAGGCCATGAAGATGTTCACCACCGAGGCGATGATCAGGCCGATGAGGCCCATCATCAGGAACGAGCCCATGCCCGACAGGCTACGCTTCGTCGTGTAGCCGTAGAGGCTGAGACCACCGAAGGTCGCCGCCGTGATGAAGAACACCCGCACGACGCTGGCACCCGTGAACACGAGGAGCAGCGAAGACATGGACGCGCCCATCACCGCCGCGAAGGCGAAGAAGGTCAGCCGCGCCGAGGCCGCCGACATCCGCTCCATCCGCATGGAGAAGATGAAGATGAAGGCGAGCGGCGCCAGCATGATCACCCACTTGAGCGGGCTGGTGTAGAGAAGCTGGCCGAAGGGGGTCAGCGCCACGCGTCCGGTCGCCGTCTGCGCGACGGCGGCCATGTTGAGGCCGAGGGCCACGAGACCGGAGATCCCGAGGCCGATGACCATGTTGTTGTAGACGCCGAGCATGAAGGTGCGCAGGCCCTGATCGATGTCGACCTGGGTGCCGGCGTACCCCGTCGGCTGGGCGCCGACCCGGAAGGGACTGTTATCGAATGCCATGGGAGATTCCTTTGGAAGCTCTCTCAGCGTGTGATTTTATGAAACGAGGCTCACGCACAGGACCTCTGGCACCCTAAGATGCCTCGAACACAAATATGTTCCGTCCTCCCGCTTCGCACAAGAGGCCGGCCGAGCTTCGCCCGAGTGAATCTCGACCCTGCGGGGCCTGTTTTTATTGGGGTTATTCGGGATTAAAATGCGTTTCGCCCCATTCGGTCAGAACTGACGCAGGTAGGGTGCCGGCTTCTGCCCGAGGATGCGCCAGGTGCCGGCGAGGCCGAGCACGACGGCGAACACCACCGCCAGCGCCGCCGCAATCAGGGCGCCCGACAGGTCGAGGGTGAATTCGAGCTTCATCACCCGGGTGACGATGACCCATCCGGCGAGCGTCCCGGCGAGCAGCCCGAACACGGCCGTGGCGAGGCCGAGCGTGCCATACTCCAGGCTGTAGGCGGCGAGCAGGCGCCCCCGCGTCGCCCCCAGGGTCTTGAGAACGACGGCGTCGTAGAGACGGGCGCGGTGACCCGCGGCGAGCGCGCCCGCGAGGACGAACAGGCTCGCGACCACGGCGATGCCGCTGGCGCCGCGGATCGCGAGCACGAGCTTGCCGACCACGTCGTTGACGGCCTCCAAGGCTTCCTTGACCCGGACGCTGGTGACCGACGGGTAGGTTTTCGCGACGTCACGCAGGATGATCGCCTCGGCCTTCGCGTTGGAGCCATTGGGCAGTGTCAGGGTGGCGAGGTCCGAATGCGGTGCGCCCCGGAAGGTACCGGGCGAGAACACCATGACGAAGTTGATGCCCAGCGACCGCCATTCGACCTTGCGCAGGTTGGCGACCTTGGCGGTCAGCGTCCGACCGAGCACGTTGACCGTCACGGTGCCGCCGACGGACAGGTTCAGGCTGCGGGCGAGTTCGGCGTCGAACGAGACCAGGGGCGTACGGGCTTCTTCGGCGTTCCACCAGTTGCCGGCGACGAGGCGGGAGCCCTCGGGGATGTCCTCGGCGTAGGTGATGCCCCGATCGCCATCGAGGACCCAGGCGGCGTCCTCCGGCGGCTTGATGGCGGCGGCGGGCACGCCGTCGATGGCGGTGATGCGTCCCCGCATCATCGGCACGCGCTCGATCTTGGCGCCGGGCGCCTGAGCGCCCAGGAAAGCGTGGAACCCCTCCGAATCGGCCGCCGGGATGTCGAGGAAGAACAGGTTCGGCGCCCGGGCCGGCAGGGAGTTGCTCAGGGTGTTGCGGACGTTGGCATCGATGAGACTCAGGGTCACGAGGAGCGTGACCCCGAGGCCGAGCGACAGGACGATGGCGGGCGTGAGCGCGCCGGGCCGGTGCAGGTTGGCGAGCGCCATGCGGGGGGCGGCCGAGCGCGGGCGCGGCAGGCGCCGGGCGAGCGCCATCAGCCCGAGGGCGACGAGGCGCAGGAGCCCGAAGGCGATGGCCGAGGCGGCGATGAAGATCAGGGCGAGGCGCCGGTCGAAGGCCGTGGCCAGCGCCAGGGCCACGAGGGCCGCGAGGGCCGCGGCGAGGATCAGCTTGTAGCGCAGGCGCGTCTTCGCCGAGCCCGGATCGACCACGTCGCGGAACAGGCCCGAGACGGGAATGTCGTGGGCGCGGCCGAGGGGCAGGATCGCGAAGGCGAGCGCCGTCAGCAGGCCGTAGGCGGCGGCGAGGAGAAGTTCGTCCGGCGCCAATGTCGGGTTGAGGGGCAGCGGCAGGGATGTATGGAACAGGGCGTCGACGGCGAAGGGCAGGCCCGCGCCGAGCCCGAGGCCGATGGCGGTGCCCAGCCCGGCGATGAGCATCACCTGGGTCAGGTACAGGGCCACGATCTGGCCGCCGGGCGCGCCAACGCTCTTCAGAGTTGCGATGGAGCCGCGCTTGCGTTCGACGAAGGCCGCCACCGCATTGGCGACGCCGACACCGCCGACGATGAGGGCGGTGAGGCCGACGAGGGTGAGGAACTGGGTGAAGCGCTCGATGCTTTTCGCGAACCGCGGATCGGCGTTGGAGCGGGCCCGCATCTCCCAGCCGGCCTCGGGTGCTGCGGCCGCGATGACGGCTGCCCGGCGATCGAGTTCGGCGTCGCTCGCTTCCGGGAGCTGCAGGCGGTAGCTCCAGCGGTTGAGGCTGCCCGGCTGGATGAGGCCCGTGGCATCGAGGGCGGTGCGGGAGATCAGCATCCGGGGGCCGAAGCCGATGCCGTTGGCGATGCGGTCCGGCTCCGAGACCAGGGTGGCGCGGATCACGATGGGCGTGCCCGCCACGGTGATGCGGTCACCGATCTTGAGGTCGAGGCGGGTGAGCAGCACGGGATCGACCACGGCGCCGTACGCCCCCTCCCCCTGTGCCAGGAGATCGGCCAACGGTGCGGCCGGCTCCGTGACGAGTTCGCCCGTTGCCGGATAGCCGTCCTCGACGACCTTGAGTTCGACGAGCGCCGCGTCCCTGTCACCGGCGAGCGCCATGGCGCGCAGCGTCGTCACCACGGAGACGCGGCCCTGCGCGGTGAGCAGGTCGCGCTCGGCCGGCGTCGCCTCGCGGTTGATGAGGCTGTAGGTCAGGTCGCCGCCCAGGATGCGTGCGCCCTCGCGCCCGAGCCCGTCGCTGAGCGAGCGGGCGATGGAGGCGACGCCCGCGATGGCCGCGACCCCGAGGGCGATGCAGGCGAGGAACACCGCAAAGCCCGACAGCCCGCCGCGCAACTCGCGGCTGGCGAGGCGGAGGGTGAGGGGCAAGCCGCGTCGACGCTTGCGGGCGTTCGAGGACGTGAGAGTTCCGTGCATGGTCAGGCCGCCAGGGCCGCTTCGACCCGGCCCGAGCGCAGGCTCACGGTCCGGTCGCAGAGCCGGGCGAGGCCGGGATCGTGGGTGACGAGGACGAGGGTGGCGCCCCGGTCGCGCTTCAGGGCGAACAGGAGATCGACGATCTGCCGGCCCGTGGCCTCGTCGAGGTTGCCCGTTGGCTCGTCGGCCACGAGGATGGCTGGGTCCGGCGCAATGGCCCGGGCGATGGCGACGCGCTGCTGCTCGCCGCCCGAGAGCTGGGCCGGATAATGATGCAGACGGTGGCCGAGGCCGACGGCCTCGAGCTCGGCCATGGCGCGCGCATGGGCGTCGGGCTTGTCGGCGAGTTCGAGGGGCAGGGCCACGTTCTCCAGGGCCGTCATGGTCGGCACGAGGTGAAAGGCCTGGAACACGATGCCGATGCGCCGGCCGCGAAACCGCGCCAGGTCATCCTCGTCGAGGGCGCCGAGGTCCGTGCCTTCCACCACGATGGAGCCGGCATCGGGCCGCTCGAGGCCGGCCATGACCATGAGCAGGGTCGACTTGCCCGACCCCGAGGGTCCGACGAGGCCCACCGCCTCGCCCGCCGCCACATCGAGGGAGATTCCCCGCAGGACGTGAACACGGGCCGCTCCCCGCCCGAGGCTGAGGTCGAGACCCGTGAGGGAGATGGCGTGGGGCGCGCGGGCGGGTTCGGCCTTGCCGGACATCAATGGGAAACCGATCTGTGGGGAGATGGGATCGAAAACAGGCAGCGTCGGGGTTTTGTCGGAATGGGTCGGTGCTCAGTGTCACGTTTCACCCGCTCGGCCCTCCGGGCTGCGCGGTCACGCCTTTCCGATATGGCCCGCCGGGCTGCGCGGCGCCACGTTCGCTTCTCCGTGGTCGCCGTGATGGCGCTCTTTGCCGCACTCGGCGTCACCGCCTCCCCCGGGCGGACGGCACCGGGCGAGCGCCCGGTTGCCCTCGTGGCGTTCGGCGACAGCCTCACGGCCGGCTACCGCCTCCCCGGCCTGGCCGCTTTCCCGGCGGTGCTGGAACGGGCGCTTCAGGCCAAGGGCCGGGCCGTCACCGTGGCCAATGCGGGCGTCTCCGGCGATACCACCACGGGCGGCCTCGATCGCCTCGACTGGTCGGTGCCGGATGGGACCGATGGGGTGATTCTCGAACTCGGTGCCAACGACATGCTGCGCGGCACCGATCCGGCCGTGAGCCGCAAAGCCCTCCACACCATCATTGCCCGCCTGAAGGCCCGCAACATTCCGGTGATGCTCGCCGGCATGCGCGCCTCTCCGAACCTCGGTTCGGAGTACGTCGCGCGGTTCGACGCGATCTATCCCGATCTCGCGCAGGAATTCGGCCTCGTCCTGTACCCGTTCTTCCTCGCGGGCATCGCCGGCGACAAGGCCTACAACCTCGAGGACCGGCTGCACCCCAACGTGAAGGGCGTCGAAACCATCGTGGCCGGCATCCTGCCGAGCGTCGAAACCTTCCTTGATCGTCTGCAGGCCGTCAGCCGCTGATGCCGCGCCTGTTCACCGGCCTGGAAATCCCGCCCGCCATCGGCGAGATCCTCGCCCTGCGGCGCGGAGCCTTGACCGGTGCGCGCTGGATCGAGCCCGCCGACTACCACGTCACCCTGCGGTTCCTCGGCGACGTGGACGAGACAGTGGCGGAGTCCCTGCACGACGGACTCGCCGAGGCGCGTGCCCGCCCGCCCCTCGATATCGTCCTCGACGGGATCGGCGTCTTCGGTGGCGCGAAGCCGCGCTCGATCCTGGCCACCGTCGCAGGCGACCCCGCGCTGGCGGAACTGCACGCCGAGCACGAGCGGCTGGCCCGCGATGCCGGTGCGGAACCCGACACCCGCCGGTTCACGCCGCACGTCACCCTGGCCCGTCTCAACCGTCAGACGAGCGCATCCGACGTAGCGCAATACCTCACGGAATCGGGGGGCTTCCCACCCCTTCGCTTCACCGCGACACGGGTCGCCCTCTTCTCGGCCCGCGCCTCGATGGGGGGCGGCCCCTACCTCGTCGAGGCCGCCTACCCTCTGGACGGATAGGAGGCGCCCCGCATGGGATCCCCAAAGGCGGCGGTCAATCCTGGAAACTAATGCCCTGGAAGTTCGTGCGGAACTTGCCCGAGGTCGGCACATTCAGGCGCTTGCGATGGGACGGCGCTCGAGGAACCGGCTCTCGTAGCGGCCGCATCGCGCGTGACCCGCCCAGGCGCCCGAACGCCGTCTTCGCCGGGATGGCGAGCTGCAGGATGGGACTGCTTTTCCGACGGGCATCCGGCGGGCCGCCGCGGTTCAGGCGGTGCGCAAACGGCTCGCGACCTCGGCGGAACGGCGGATCACCGCCTCTTCGGGCAGTCCCGCCGGTACGACCCAGGAACCGCCGACGCAGATCACGGGCTTGAGGGCGAGCCAGTCGGGCGCGGTGGCTTCGGTGATGCCGCCGGTGGGGCAGAAGCGGACCTGATGGAACGGGCCGGCCAGCGCCTTCAGGGCCTTGATGCCGCCAGCGGCCTCGGCTGGAAAGAACTTGAACCGGTCGAGGCCATGGTCGAGGCCGCGCATGATGTCGGCCGAGTTGGCGATGCCCGGCAGGTAGGGGATGCCCCGGTCGATGGCCGCGCGGGTCAGCGGCTCGGTGAGGCCGGGGCTGACGATGAACTGCGCGCCCGCGTTGATGGCGGCGTCGAGATCGCGCGGGTTGAGCACGGTGCCGGCCCCCACCACGGCGCCCGCGACCCGCGACATGATGCGGATCACCTCGAGGGCCGCGGGGGTGCGCAGGGTCACCTCCAGGGCGGTGAGTCCGCCGGCCACCAGGGCCCGGGCGATGGGCTCGGCATGGGCCGCGTCCTCGACGACGAGGACGGGGATGACGGGAACGGAGCGCATCAGCGCGTCGATGCTGGTCATGGGACGGTCCTCAAGGGTGCGGGGTGGGTCAAAGGCCGGCGGCGGCCAGCATGGCGGAGGCACCCTGCTCGGCCCCGTCGGCGCCGTGGCGCAGGAAGGCGAACAGCTCACGCCCGGTCCCGAAGGCCGGGGGCGGCGCCGTCGCGTCAGCGCGCGACTCCCACTCGGCGGGATCGACGAGAACTTCGAGGCTGCCGTCCTCGGCACTGAGGCGCACCACGTCCCCGTCGCGGATTTTCGCCAGGGGTCCGCCGCCCAGGGCCTCGGGACTGAGATGGATCGCTGCCGGAACCTTGCCCGACGCCCCCGACATTCGGCCGTCGGTGACGAGGGCGACACGGAATCCGCGATCCTGCAGGACGCCGAGCTGGGGGGTGAGCTTGTGAAGCTCCGGCATGCCGTTGGCGCGCGGGCCCTGGAAGCGGACCACCACCACCACGTCGGTCTCGAGCTCGCCGGCCTTGAACGCCGCCATGACGTCGTCCTGATCGTCGAAGACGCGGGCTGGCGCTTCGATGGTCCAGCGCGACGGCTCGACGGCGCTGGTCTTGAAGGTGGCTCGGCCGAGGTTGCCCTTCACCAGTCGCATGCCGCCGTCGGCCTGGAACGGATGCGCGGGGCCGCGCAGGATGCTCTCGTCGTGGGATTTTTCGGGCGCATCCTCGAACACCAGGGCATCGTCCACGAGCTTCGGGTCGCGGGCATGGTCGCGGAGACGCGAGCCGGCCACCGTGAGGATGTCGTCGTGCAGCAGCCCGGCGTCCACGAGGCTGGCGATGACGTAGGACATGCCTCCGGCGGCGTGGAAGTGGTTCACGTCGCCGGAGCCGTTGGGATAGACTTTGGCGACCTGGGGGACCACGGCCGAGAGCCGGTCGAAATCCTCCCAGTCGAGGACGATGCCGGCGGCGCGCGCCATGGCCGGGAGGTGAATGGCGTGGTTCGTCGAGCCGCCGGTGGCGAGAAGACCCACCACGGCGTTGACGATGGCCTTCTCGTCGACGCAGCGGCCCAGCGGCCGGTAATCGTTGCCGTTGGCGCCGATCTCGGACAGGCGATGGACGGCGGCCCGCGTCACCGCCTGGCGCAGCTTCGTACCGGGGTTGATGAACGACGCGCCGGGCATGTGAAGGCCCATGACGTCCATCATCATCTGGTTGGAATTGGCGGTGCCGTAGAAGGTGCAGGTGCCCGCACCATGGTACGAGGCGGACTCGGATTCGAGCAGCTCGTCGCGACCGACCTTACCCTCGGCGTAGAGCTGGCGGACGCGCTGCTTCTCCTTGTTGGCGATACCCGAGGGCATGGGGCCGGCCGGGATCAGGATCATCGGCAGGTGGCCGAAGCGCAGGGCCCCGATGATGAGGCCCGGCACGATCTTGTCGCAGATGCCGAGCAAAGCGGCCGAATCGAACATGCCGTGGCTGAGCGCGATGGCGGTGGAGAGCGCGATGGTGTCGCGCGAGAACAGGGACAGCTCCATGCCGCGCTGGCCCTGGGTGACGCCGTCGCACATGGCCGGCACGCCGCCCGCCACCTGCGCCGTCGCACCGACCTCGCGGGCGAAGATCTTCATCTGCTCGGGGTAGCGCCCGTAGGGCTGATGGGCCGAGAGCATGTCGTTGTAGGCCGTGACGATGGCCATGTTCATGGTGCGTCCGGACCGGATCGCCGGCTTGTCTTCCCCGGACGCGGCAAAGCCGTGGGCGAGGTTGCCGCAATTGAGCATCGGCCGCTGGACGCCGTGGTCGCGCTCGCGGGCGATGAGGTCGAGATACGCCTGTCGCGTTTGACGGGAGCGTTCGATCACCCGCGCGGTGACGGCGGCAATCTCGGGGTGAAGCTCGGTCATGACTCTTCCTCGCGTGGCGCGAAGTCTGGAACCCTTCAAACCACGGTGGTGACGCCGTGGCTACCGGGGCGATCCCGTTCGCCTGGACAGACGGGGGCGTCTGTCGGTGGCGGGCTCAATGCCCTGAGGCAAGGGCCGCGCCGGGTTTGTCGTGGATGGCGAGGCGCTCCACCATCGAGGCCGTCGCGGCGTTCATGCCGACGATCTCGACGGGTACGCCGTGGCGGCGGAACTTCAGCACCACCCGGTCGAGGGCGTTGATTCCGGTGATGTCCCAGAAATGCGCCGCCGAGAGGTCGATGACGAGGCCGTCGAGATCACCCTCGCGAAAATCGAAGGCGGCGTGGAAGGCCTCGGCCGTCGCGAAGAAGATCTGTCCCGTCACCCGGTAGGTCCGCGTTGGTCCGGTGCGCTCGGAGCCGACGGCGAAGAACCGCGTCACCTTGTGGGCGAAGAACAGGCCGCTCAGCACCACGCCGAACAGCACGCCCCGGGCGAGGTCGTGGGTCGCCACCACCACCGCCACGGTGCCGAGCATCACGACGCTCGAGCTCTTCGGGTTCGTCGTCAGGGTAACCAGCGAGCGCCACTGGAAGGTGTTGATGGAGACCATGATCATCACGGCGACCAGGGCCGCCATCGGGATCTGCGAGACGTAGGGTCCGAGGACGACGATAAGGAACAGCAGGAACGCCCCGGCCCACAGGGTCGAGAGCCGGCCGCGCCCGCCCGACGTGACGTTGATCACCGACTGACCGATCATGGCGCAGCCGGCCATGCCGCCGAAACAGCCGGCCGTGATGTTGGCGAGGCCCTGGCCGGCGCATTCGCGGTTCTTGTTCGACCCGGTGTCCGTCATTTCATCGAGGATGGCCGCCGTCATCAAGCTCTCCAGCAGCCCGACCATGGTGAGGGTCAGGGCGTAGGGCAGGATGATCCGCAAGGTCTCCAGGGTCAGCGGCACCTGTGGCAGGGCGAAGACCGGCAGTTCGGTCGGCAGCGCCCCCATGTCGCCGACGCGGTGGATCGGCAGGCCGAACGCGATGGCGACGGCGGTCAGCAGGATGATGGTCACCAGTGGGGAGGGCACGGCCTTCGTGAGATACGGCAGGCCGTAGATCAGCGCGAGTCCGGCGGCCGTCATGGCGTAGACGGTGGTGCCCTGCCCTAAGAGTTCGGGCATCTGCGCGAGGAAGATGAGGATCGCCAGGGCGTTGACGAAACCGGTCACCACGGAGCGCGAGACGAAGCGCATGAGGTTGCCGAGCTTCAACGCTCCGGCACCGATCTGGAGGAACCCCGTCAGGATCGTGGCGGCGAAGAGGTGGCCGAGGCCGTGCTCCTTCACCAGGGTCACCATGACCAGGGCCATGGCGCCGGTGGCCGCCGAGATCATCGCCGGGCGTCCGCCGGCGAAGGCCGACACCACGGCGATGCAGAACGAGGCGTAGAGGCCGACCTTGGGGTCGACCCCGGCGATGAGGGAGAACGCGATGGCCTCCGGGATGAGGGCGAGCGCCACCACCGTCCCGGCCAGGAGTTCGCGCGTGATATCGGGAGCCCACTCGCTCCGCAGGTGTCGTCGGGTCATGAAGAAGGTCCGTCCACCCCGCGCGCCAGGCCCCAGGGGACGGCGTCGTCGGGAGATGCGTGAAGAGACACGCCGAAACAGGGCGTGCCGATGCGAGGCAGGGTTCCGCTTCGCGAGCGGCCTACGGCGGCCCGAGACGGCAATACAGGCGTGCGCGATCCTTCAGCATGACGGGCTCATACCATGGCGGCCTCATCATGCAACTCGGTGCTGCGCCGTCCGGTCTTTCCAGGAGACCCCGAACCTAAGTTTACGCAAAATGCAGGGCGTTCGTACGATAACAGGCGCGAATACCCATCGGAGCACCCGATTCGTCCTGATGCAGACCGAAATCGAGTCCAATTCACGCCGTCCCTGGTACGATCTGCGCTTGGCGGCGGCCCTCGAGGACCGGTTCCAGGTCGAGCAGGGCCGGCGCTCGGGCGCCTATCTCCGGTCGTGGCTGCTGGTCTTCGTCCTGTTCAACATCCTGTCTCTGAAGCTCGACTTCGACGCGTTCGGTCCGGAGGCCTTCGCGGTTCCGGCCGCCCTCACCCTCGGGGTGTTCGTACCCCTGACCGGCATGGGTATCCTGCTCCTGCACGGGCAGCCCTCGCCCCTGCGCCGGACCATCGTGGTGACGGTCGTGAGCCTCACGGACATGCTCATCGTCCTCAACAGCGCCCGGATCGTGCCGGCCGAGCACGCCAACGTCTACATCGTCCTCGCGGTCATCGTTCCCCTGGTGGTGGGCCTCATCGCCGACCTGTCGTTCCGGCACAGCCTCGTCTTCTGCGGCACCGCCTTCGCGGCCTATGGCGGCTGGATGGTCTGCATCCCGCCCGCCGACGTGGTTGGAAGCGGCCTGCCCGTCCTCGTGGCCTGCCTGATCCTCGTACCGATCAAGGGAAGCTACTCGCGCGAGCGCCAGGAGAAGCGGGCCTTCGTGCTCCGGCATGCTTTGGAGGCGGCCAATGCCCGCCTGACGGTCCTGTCGACAACCGACGCCCTGACCGGACTGGCCAACCGGCGCGTCTTCAACGACGCCCTGGCCGAAGCGTGGAACGGGGTCGGCGGAGAGGCGGGATGGTGCGCCGTGGTGGCCATCGACATCGACCATTTCAAGCGCCTGAACGATCTGGCCGGCCACCCCGAGGGCGACCGCTGCCTCGTCGCCGTCGCAGCCGCCCTCGACGAACCGACACGGGCGGCCGGTGGTCTACTGGCCCGCTACGGCGGCGAGGAGTTCATGGCGTTCTTCCCGGGAGCGACACCCGAGGAGGCCCTCGACCTCGGCGAGCGTCTGCGCGTCGCCGTCGAGGGGTTGGCGTTCCGCTGCGGCCGGGGCGGGTCCGCCTGGGTCGCGAGCGTCAGCATCGGCGTCACCGCCGCACACAGCGTCACCGGCGCCTGCGGCGTCGGGCCGGGTCACCTTCTCACCACCGCCGACGCGGCGCTCTACAGCGCCAAGCACAGGGGCCGGAACCGCGTCGAGGCCCTGCCGATCCGGGTGGAGACGGCCAACGGCGATTCCGGGCCCGCCTACTCGGCCGCATCCTCGTAGGGCGCGGTGACCGCGGCATCGCCGAGGAAGCCGCCCGACTGGCGCTCCCACAAGCGGGCGTAGAGGCCGCCCGAGCGAATCAAGACAGCGTGGGTCCCCTCTTCGACGATGCGCCCGGCCTCGATGACGATCAGGCGGTCCAGCGCCGCGATGGTCGAGAGGCGGTGGGCGATGGCCAGAACGGTCTTGCCCTGCATCAGTGTGTCGAGGCTGTCCTGAATCGCCGCCTCGACCTGACTGTCGAGGGCCGAGGTCGCCTCGTCGAGGATGAGGATCGGGGCGTCCTTCAGGATCACCCGCGCGATGGCGATCCGCTGGCGCTGGCCGCCGGACAATTTCACGCCACGCTCGCCGACCTGTGCGTCGTAGCCCGTGCGGCCCTTGTGATCGACGAGATCACGGATGAATCCATCGGCCTCGGCCAAGCGCGCCGCCCGCTCGACTTCGTGGAGGGTGGCGTCGGGACGGCCGTAGGCAATGTTGTCGCGGATCGAGCGATGCAGGAGCGAGGTGTCCTGGGTCACCATGGCGATGGCGTTGCGCAGGGACCCTTGGGTGACCCCGGCGATGTCCTGGCCGTCGACCAGGATTCGTCCGCCTTCGAGATCGTGGAGCCGCAGCAGGAGCGCCGTGACGGTGGTCTTGCCGGCACCGCTGACGCCGACGAGGCCGACCTTTTCGCCGGCCCGGATGTGAAGGTTCAGGCCCTCGATGATGCTGGCATCGCCGCGTCCGTAGTGGAAGCTCACGTCCTCGAAGCGGATGTCGCCGCCCGTGACGTTCAGCGTTGCGGCATCCGGCCGGTCGGTGATGGCGTGGGGCCGTGCGATGGTCTGCATGCTCTCCTGGATCACGCCGACATTCTCGAAGATGCCGCGCACGGTCTGCATCACCCAGCCCGACATGGCCATGAGGCGCAGCACCAGGGCGAGGCCGGCCGCCGCCTCGCCCGTGGTCATGCCGCCGCGCTGCCACAGGGCGAGGCAGACGCCCGCGGTTGCGACGATGAGGGTGCTGTTGAGGAGGCCCAGTACCGTGGTGGTGGAACTCACCAGCCGGAACTGGTGCAGGTACGCCTTGGTATGGATGTCCACGGCATCGCGCACGGCGGCGCGTTCCTCGCGGTCGCGCGCGAAGAGCTTCACCGTCAGGATGTTGGTGTAGCTGTCGACGATACGGCCGATGAGGGCCGAGCGGGTATCGGCGGTGACCAGCGACCGAGCGCGGGCGCGCGGCACGAACCACCGGGTCAGGGCCGCGTAGGCCACCACCCACAGCACCACCGGCAGGGCGAGCCACAGGGAGATCGAGCCGAACAGGCCCACCGCCGTGACCGCGTAGATCGCCACGTAGAGCAGCGTGTCGATGAACACGACGGCGAGTTCACGCACGGCCGGCCCGACCTGCACCACGCGATTGGCGAGACGCCCGGCGAAATCCGCCTGGAAGTACGAGAGCGAGTGGCCGAGGGTATAGAGGTGCGTGCGCCAGCGGATCTGGTTCGTGACCTGGGGCACGATGAGCTGGTTCGACAGGATTTCGTGCAGCCAGATCGTGATCGGCCGCACCACCAGCACCAATCCGGCCGCAAGGAGGATCTTGGTGCCGTGATCGGCCCAGAACGTCGCCCGGTCGGCGGTGTTGAGAAGATCGATGAACCAGCCCATGAGCAGGTAGAGCGACGCTTCGACGGTGCCGGCGACGACGGCGACGACGAACAAGGCGGCAAGCGCCGCCCGCACGGGTTTCAGGTAGAAGCCGGCGAAACCCGTCACGGTCTTGGGCGGCATGCGCCCATCGTCGAAGGGCGCGAACGTATCGATGCGGCGCTCGAGCCAGTCGAGGAACATGTCGTTTCCGATTTCCGGTTGCTGCAGCGACTCTTCAGCTAGGCGGTCCCCCGCCCCTGCCAACCGGGGGGCGATGCCGCACGAGGACACCCATGCTCCGCCTCGCCCTGTACCAGCCCGATATCCCGCAGAACACCGGCACGCTGCTGCGCATGGCCGCCTGCCTCGGGGTCGCCGTGGAGATCATCGAGCCGGCGGGGTTCGACGTTTCCGACCGGCACCTTCGCCGCTCGGGGTTGGACTACCTCGACCATGTGGCGATCACGCGGCACCGCTCCTGGGCCGCGTTTTCCGAGTGGCAGAAAAGTGTGGGCCTGCGCCTCGTGCTCGCGACGACGCAGGGCGCCCTGCCCTACACAGAGTTCGCCTATCGCCCCGGCGATTGCCTGCTCATGGGCCGGGAATCGGCCGGGGTTCCGGAGGCCGTGCACGCGGCGGCCGATGCCCGGGTGGTGGTGCCGATCCGGCCGGGGATGCGCTCCCTCAACGTCGCGGTCTGCGCCGCGATGATTCTGGGAGAAGGTCTGCGGCAGACCGACTGATTCTCCAGATAAATTTGAACGATGTGCATACTCGCACTTGAACACTGTTCAATCCGTGGCATCTTCCTCGGCGACGGGGAGACCGGTTCCCCCGTCGGTCCCTTGGGAGACAGCCCATGTTCAACCTGTTTCGAACCCTCGCCCGGGGCGCCGCCGCCCAGGCCCGGGAAGACCTCATCGACCGCAACGCCCTGCTGATTCTCGACCAGCAGATCCGCGAGACTCGGGTCTCCCTGGAGCGCAGCCGCATGGCGCTCGCCGCCGCCGTCGCCGGCGACAAAGCGGAGGCGCGCCGCCTCACCGAGGTCGAGGCCCGCGCCACGGATCTGGAAGAGCGCGCGGTCGCCGCCCTCGACGCCGGCCGCGAGGATCTGGCCCGCGAGGCGGCCGACGCCATCGCCGAACTGGAAGCCGAGGCTGAGGCGGTCCGCACGGCGCGAACGCGGTTCGCCCGGGAACTCACCCGCATCCGCGCCGTAGTAGCCGATGCCACCCGCCGTCAGGCCGAGCTGGAACGCGGCCGGCGCATCGCGGCCGCCGCCGAGTCCGCCCGCCGCCTCGGCGTCGCCGCCGCCCCGGAGGACCGTGCCACCCTGCGCGAGGCCGAGGCGACCCTGGCCCGCCTGCGCAGCCTCCAAGCCCAAAGTGCCGACACGGAAGCGGCCCTGACGGAGGCAGAGCCCGGCGCCGACATCGCCGAGCGCCTGGAGCGTGAGGGGTTCGGCAAGCCGACCCGCCCGACGGGTAGCGCGGTGCTCGAACGCCTCCGCCGCCGTTCCACCGCCGAAGCCTGATCCCCCCCTCACCTCAAGGACCACCCCCATGTCCAACGAAACCACGCAGCATTCCGGCGCCTGGGTCGCCTTCACCTACGCGTCGTTCCTCGGCGCCGCCCTGATGGTGGCGCTCGGCATCCTGTTCATGCCCATCGACATCTGGATGAAGGGCTACTTCGCCATGGGGGTGATCATGCTGGTCCAGTCCTGCATCACTGCCACCAAGACGGTCCGCGACGTCCACGAGGGCCGACGCATGGTCAACCGCATCGAGGACGCCAAGACCGAGCGGCTGCTGATGCAGGTGGGCAAGGATTGAACAAGAATTGAAGGCCGATGGCGAATTGACGCCCGCCCGGCGGGATGGGACATCGGGGCCATGCAGCGCCCCGATACGCCCTTCACGCCCCTGCCCGCGCACGAACTCGACGCCCTCAAGGGCGAGGCGACGGCGTGGTTCACCACCCTGCGCGACCGCATCGTCGCCGCCCTGGAGGCCCTGGAGGACGAGGTGACAGGTCCGTTCGACAAGGACGCTCCTTCGACGCCGGGAAAATTCGAAAAAACGCCGTGGGAGCGCACGGACCATACCGGCCGGCCCGGCGGCGGCGGCACCATGGCGATGCTGAAAGGGCGCGTCTTCGAGAAGGCAGGCGTCCACGTCTCGGCGGTCCACGGCGAGTTCGCCCCCGAGTTCCGCGCACAGATGCCGGGCGCGGCGGAGGACCCGCGCTTCTTCGCCACCGGCATCTCGCTCATCGCGCATCCGTGGAACCCGAACGCGCCCACCGTCCATATGAACACCCGGTTCGTCGCCACCACCCGGACGTGGTTCGGCGGCGGCGCCGACCTGACGCCGGTCCTCGACCGCCGCCGCACCCAGGACGATCCCGACAGCCTCGTGTTCCACGCGGCGATGAAAGCCGCCTGCGACGCCCACGCGCCGGCCGCCGACTACGCCCGCTACAAGGCGTGGTGCGAGGAGTACTTCTACCTGCCGCACCGCAAGGAGCCGCGCGGCATCGGCGGCATCTTCTACGACTATCACTGGACCGGCGACCCGGTGGCGGATCTCGCCTACACCCGCGATGTCGGCGGGGCCTTCCTGAAGGCGTACCCTGCCATCATGCGCGCCAATTTCGAAAAACCCTGGACCGAAGCGGACCGGCTGGAGCAGCAGGTCCGGCGCGGGCGCTACGTCGAGTTCAACCTGCTGCACGACCGCGGTACGATCTTCGGCCTCAAGACCGGCGGCAACGTCGCCTCGATCCTGTCGTCCCTGCCGCCGACCGTGCGCTGGCCGTGAGCGCGGACATCACCGAGGCGAACCGCACCGTCGCCAAGGTCCTGGCGAAGACCTTCGGCGGCGCGCCCTCCGTCGCCCGCCACCGCGACGAGGCCGGCAGCCACGTGGACATCCTCGCCTGCCGCGACGCGCCGCAGGCGGGCGTGACCTCCTACGGAACCGTGACGCTGGCCAACCATCCGATCATTCTCGACGGCGCGGAGTTTCCCGCCCGCGCCGAGATCTTGGGACTCTGCGCGAGCGAGACGGAGGGCTTTGCCGGCATCCTCGCGGCCTGCGCCTTCCACGTCATCGACAGCGGCTGGTTCCTGGCTCCCGGCATCGTGTTTCCCGGGGTGGTCGCGGCTTCCGGCGCGTCCCGGACGCTGGCCCACGTGATGTTCGTGCCTCCGACCCTGTGGCAGACCCCCATCGAGACGATGGAGTTCGACGGCCGCCCCCTGGGGTTCCTCATGGCCCAGCCCATCGCGGAGCCCGAGTACGCCTACGCGCAGGAGCATGGCGGCGACGCCCTCGAAGAGCTGTTCGCGGTACGCGGGATAGACCTGTTCGACATCCACCGGCCGTCGGTGGTCTGAGGTCCGCGATGAGTGATACCACCCTGCCGACCCGATTCGCGCCCCAGCAGGACGCGGCCCTCAAGGCCATCGCGGCGTGGCGCAAGGGCGGGGGCTCTCAGGTGTTCCGCCTGTTCGGCTACGCCGGCACCGGAAAGACGACGCTGGCGCGCCGCATCGCCGACGACGTCGACGGCACGGTGGTGTTCGGCGCCTTCACCGGCAAGGCGGCCTCGGTGATGCGCGCCAAGGGCTGCCACGACGCGGCGACGATCCACAGCCTGATCTACCGCACCAAGGAGACTGAGGAAGGCGGCCCGGCCTTCACCCTCAACCGCACGGGGCCGATCTCGAAGGCCGAGCTCGTCATCATCGACGAATGCTCCATGGTGGATTCGGACCTCGGCAACGACCTCCTGTCCTTCGACAAGCCGGTGCTGGTGCTTGGCGATCCGGCGCAGCTGCCGCCCGTGCGCGGTGGCGGCTTCTTCACCGAGGCCGAGCCCGACGTGATGCTCACGGACGTCCACCGCCAGGCCGCCGACGACCCCATCGTCCGCATGGCGATGACGATCCGCGAGGGCGGCAAGCTCACCATCGGGGAGTATGGGCGCAGCCGCGTGGTCGCGCGCCGCAGCCTCGACCCGAACGAGGTCATCGCGGCCGATCAGGTGCTGGTCGGCATGAACAAGACCCGGCGGCTCTACAACAACCGCCTGCGCGAGATCGCCGGCCACATCGACCCGATGCCGGCCGTGGGCGAGAAGCTGGTGTGTCTCCGCAACGACCGCACGAAGGGCCTCCTCAACGGCTCGACCTGGACGGTCCAGGCCCAGCGTGCCGCCCAGCGCCCCGATACCATCCGCCTCGACGTGGTACCCGACGACGACCCGGCGCTCCGCCGCCGCCCCGTGGACATCAAAGTGCTGCGCGCGGTGATGTCCGGCTCGGAAGAAGAGATCCCGGCCTTCCTCCGCCGTGAGACCGACGAGTTCACCTACGGCTACGCCCTCACCGTCCATAAGGCGCAGGGCTCGCAATGGGACAGCGTGGTGCTGTTCGACGAATCCTTCGCGTTCCGCGAGCACCGGGCGCGGTGGTTGTACACGGGCCTGACGCGGGCCGCGGAAGCGATCACGGTGGTGGTTTGAGAAACTGAGGGGGGCTTCGACTCCCCGAGATCCGGTCCACCGAGCGTTGGGCGCGTCGATCGCGAGTTCAGCCGAAGCTCATTGCGATTCCACGCCTCGGGCCGGAGCGCCTACGCCGCCTCCCGCAGCCGCATCCGCTCGGTGATCGCCGCCAGGGTCTCGGCAGTCAGGACCTCGACAGCCGCGATGGCGTCAGAATCCGGCAGGCCGCCTTGCGTACGAGCCACCTCCTCCATGGTGGCGAGGCGTGCGGCGAGGGCCCGGCCGCCGATGTTCAGGCTCATGGACTTGAGGCTGTGCGCGGCGCTGGCGAGCGCCGGCGCGTCCTCCGCCGCGCAGGCTGCCGCGATCCCGGCGAGGGCGACGGGGGCGTGCTCTGCGTAGAGGGCGACGATGCGCTGGGCGAAGCCGCTGCCGGCTGAAAGCGCCATCTCGACGAGGCCGGTGACGACCTCCTCGTCCAGGAGGCTGTCCGACGCCGGCGCGATGGTCTCGGGCATGACGTCGGAGAACCCCGTTCCCTCGACGTCGAGGAAACCCGACAGCATGGCGGCGAGCGCCGACAGGGTGAAGGGCTTGGTCAGGGTGCCGTCCATGCCGGCGTCGCGCCACGCTTCGGCGGCCGCGCCGATGACGTGGGCGGTGAGCGCCACGATGGGGACCCGCCGGCCGGACTCCGCCTCTTCGGCCCGGATGGCGCGGGCGGCGTCGTAGCCGTCGAGGACCGGCATGCTGCCATCCATGAGGACGAGATCGAAGGTCGTCGTCCGGCAGGCCTCGACGGCCTCCCGGCCGTCCGCGACGGTGACGATCGCGGTGATGCCACAGCGGGCCAGGGCCTCGCACGCGACCTCGCGGTTGACGGCGCTGTCGTCGGCGACAAGCACCCGCGCACCGGGGAACTGTGCCAGGGCCGCGCGCACGGGCGCGGTCCGCCCGGCGGCGGCGAAGGGCGCGCCGCTGGCGAGCGCGCCGAGTGCCCGGTCCCACTCGTCCTGAACCACGGGCCAGCGCAGAATGTCATCGGCCAAAGCCGCCTCCAGGACCGCGCCGGCGGCCGGATCGCCCATGCGGGCGATGGCGAGCACGCGGCCCGTAACGGTGGGACGGTGCCCGAGGGCGACGAGGTCGGCCGCATCGCAGATCCAGTGGGCCGTGGCAGCCTCCGCCGCGTCGGCTAGGACAGGCACGAAGCCCGCACCGCCGAGACGCGCGCGCAGGCTCTCGGCGGTGGCGGCGCCCGCCGTCGCCACCACGACGAACTCGGACACGTCGTCCGCGCGATGCCCCCCGACGATCACCTCGTCCATGGCCTCCAGGGGCAGTTCGGCCCAGAAGGTCGAGCCCTCGCCCAGGATGCTGTCCACCCCCATGGTGCCGCCCATGGCCAGCGCCAGGCGGTGCGCGATGGAGAGGCCGAGGCCGGTGCCGCCGAAGCGCCGGGTGGTGGATTGGTCGGCCTGGGAGAAGGCCGAGAAAATGGTGCCGACTTTTTCCGCGGGAATGCCGACCCCGGTATCGCGCACGCTGAGGCGCAAATGCGCCGGTCCGGCCCGCTCCAGGCTCACCAGCACGTGGCCTTCGGGCGTGAATTTGAGGGCGTTGTTGACGAAGTTGGAGAGGATCTGCCCGAGGCGCACGGGGTCGCCGACGATGCGGCGCGGCACGTCGGGGGCGATGAAGGCGGCGAGATCGAGGTTCGCCTCGCGCGCCTTCTCGGCGAACAGCGAGACCACCGTATCGACGACCTCGGCGGGCTCGACGGGGATGCGCTCGAGGTCGATCTTGCCGGCCTCGACCTTTGCGAAATCGAGGATGTCGTTGATGATGGCGAGAAGACTTTGCCCCGAGCGGGCGATGACCTCGGCGTAGCGCTTCTGCCGGTCGGGCAGGTCGGCGGCGGCCAGCAACTCGGCCATCACCAGCATGCCGTTGAGGGGCGTGCGGATCTCGTGGCTCATGGTGGCGAGGAAGGCGGATTTCGCGCCGTTGGCGGCTTCCGCCGCTTCTTTGGCCTCGTGCAGATCGGCCGTGCGGTCGGCGACGTCGCTCTCCAGGCGTTCGAGGTGGCGGGTGAGCCGGTCGCCGCGGTCTTGCACGGTGGCGAGAAGCGCGTTGAAGGTGCGGGCCAGCACGCCGACCTCGTCGTCGCGCACGATGCGGGCCGCCCGCCCGTAATCCTCGTCCGTCCGGACCCGCTCCATGGTGGCGGCGAGTTCCGCGATGGGCTGGGTGATGGATCGGTGTAGGCCGTATGAGACGGCGAGCCCGAGGGCCAGGGCCAGGAGCGAGGCGAGGGCCGACGCCTTCAGGATGGCAAGGAGACGGTCGGCGAGGTCGGTGGTGTCGGCCACCAGCACCAGGGTGCCGACGGTGAGGCCGGCGTGCAGGATCGCGACGCGCACCTGCGCCGTGCGGCTTCCGAGGAGCCAGAACGGCGAGCCCCCGGCATCGAGATCGATGTCGCTGTCGAGGCGGATGGCGAGCCCCTGGTCGGCCAGGGTCGAGCCGTCGGAGCGCTCGATGCCGACATAGACGAGGTCGGGCCGGCGGGCGATGGCGCTGAGCGTCCGGGTCGCCTCCGCAGCGTCGGCCTCGGCCACGGCCCGCGCGCTCGATGCCGCGAAGACCTGGGCGATGGTCGAGAGGGATTCGCGCTTGGTCTCGGCGTAGCGGTGGACCTCCTGCCACAGGTTGAAGGCGGCCGCCGCCAGGAGGGCGAGGGCGACGGAGGCCAACACCGCGAGCGCCAGCCGTCCGGCTAGAGAGCGGAAGACGGGCAGGCGGTGGGCGGTCACTGCGAGAGTTCCGTATCGGCCGAACTCGGACCCACACCTCTGGGCACTGGCACGTCGGTGGCGCCGTAGCGGGCGTTGAGGATCAGGTTGGGGCCATCATAGAGGTTGATGAGCCGGGCGATGATCACCGTGTAGGCCGACTGGTCGGCGACGGGCTTCTTCGAATCGATGATGAGCCGACCGGACGGCAGATAGATGGTGCCGAGCAGCGTCCGCGCCTCGTCGCTGATGATGCGGTACTCGCGCAACGGCAGCGGGCCGCCGGGCGGGGGCTTGGATTTCCCCTTGCCGCCGAGCGGCAGCGGCAAAGGAATTGGGATGGTCAGGGTGCGCTCCTCGAAGAACAGCAGGCCGCGCATGACCCCGTCCTTGGGAGCGGTGAGGCTGATGACGCTCTTTTCGTCGAACAGCAAACCGGCCCGCAGGCCCATGAAGTAGAAGCCAACATTGACCCCCTCCAGCGAACTCTTCTTGTCCACGACGAGGGGGCCGTCTTTCATGATGTACACGCCGGGCCGGAGCGTCACCTGCGCGCCCTTGGTGATGTGCAGGCCGCCGCAATAGGTGCCGGGGCTGAGCGTCGCCGTGGTGGTGATGACGTTCTTGCCGTAGGCCGGATCGTCGAGGGAGCCGATGAGCATCATCGGGTTGAGGAGATTCGCAATGTTGAGGCACGAGGCGGATTGCGGCGCCTCACGGTCGGCCAGGGGGTCGCGGATCATCGGGCAACCCGTGGCCGGCGTGGGCAGGAAGTTGGCTTTGCCGAAGTAGCCGCCGGCCGAGCAGGTCGAGAGGGCCTGGGCGACGGCCGCATTCTCACCCTGGATGCCCGCCGGATGGAGGGAGTTCGAGTAGAGCGAGCAGTCCGTGGCGGTGATCCGGGCGGCACTCTCGAGGTGGAACGCACCCATGGAGAGGGGGTCGAGGGCGAGCAGGCACAGGCGCGTGGTGCCGGCGAGCTTGGCCGTCGACTGGACGCTGACCTCGAGGGTCGGAAGGTTCAGGAGCCGGCCCAGGGTCAGGACGATGGTTTCCGACAGGGTCACGCGCACGCTCGAATGGTTGCCCAGAACCTCGGCCGTCGCCGCGACGGGTCGCTGGCTTCCGGCCTGGGCCCGGGCCATGGCGATGGCGGTGCGGACCGCGCTCGCATCGTCGGCATTGGCGAGCTTGAACTGGTTGACGCCGGCGATGCTGCCGCTGTCGGCCGCGCGCTGAAGCTCGGCCCGACGCTTGATCAGGGACGCATACTCCACGGCGGCGGCGCTCATCCCGGTGACGACGGGAAGCAGCAGCGCGAAGATCAAAACAATGCCGCCGCGTGTGTCCTTGGCGAAAGCGGCGAACGACCGATGCATCTCTCAGCTCCTGCGCCAGGGATGACGCGGATGCGTTGAGATTGGCTGAATATCAATTGGTTGTAGGATTTTTGATCCTGCAACCCAGGAATGGTCGATTCTTACTGGTAACTACGGTTCAAATAACGTTTTTGTTATAAAGACGAGGCTTGGCTGCAGAATGGACGGCCAATTAACTCTTGTTGCGCCATAGACGCGCGAGTGCGTCGTCGTTGCGCCGCACGCAGGTTTCGCAAACGCCGTGCTCCCGCCAGACGCTCATCATCGATCACGGGTGCGTGATCGCTACGGTTTGCCGATCCCGGCGCACCCTTTTCGGCGCACGGTTCGAGCGTTCTTTGCCCGGACGCGACGGGATGCGGATGGAGCGGCGGCGGTCGAGTTCGCCCTGGTGATGGTTCCGCTCTTCGTGGTCGTTCTCTTCGTCATCGAGAACGCCCTCGTCCATTGGATCACCGCATCCCTCGACAACGGCCTCGATGCGTCCATGCGCCAGTTTTACGTCCGCGCCGGTGGGCCGGGGGCCGAGCAGATCGACGGTGTTCGCGCGGAATTGTGCCGGCAGGTCGCGCCCCTCGTGAAATGCGAGGCCTTGAAGGTCGATGTCACGGCCTATGCGAACTTCGCCAGCGTCGATCGCGCCAGTCCCGTCGATCCCATGACGGGGGATTGGCGGCCGGGCTTCGGAGGCCAGCACGGCTGCCTCGCCAAGGGCAGCGTCGTCGTGGTCCAGGCGGCGCTGGCCCAGCACACGTTTCAGGCATTCGGGATCGCCCCGGGACAATTCAGGAACGGCAGCCGTCTGATCAACGCGGCCGCAGTGATCCAGTTGGAAGGAAACTCGCCGGCCGTGGCGGGATGCTGAGCGCGGTGCTGCGGAGGGAGGTCCGGCGCTTCGCCCGGGAGCGGGACGGGGTGGCCCTCGTCGAGTTCGCACTCCTGGTCCCGGTCCTGCTCCTGTTCTATTGCGGCACCGTCGAACTGACCAACGTCCTGCGCCATGCCCGCAAGCTCGACATCCTGTCCCGCACCATCGGCGAAAGCCTCTCTCAGCGCACCCAGCCGACTTCGGCGGAGATCGAGGACATCTTCAAGGCCGCCGCCATCGTCATGGCGCCTTACGACGGCGCCGAAGTGCGCATGAGCGTCAGCGCGGTGGGCGTCGGTGTCGTCCCGCAGTTCGGGCCGTTACAGATCTGTTCGAGCGCAGCGACCCCCGGGGCGCCGCTCCGGGTCCCCGGCACTCCGGCGCCGGTGGTCGAGGCCGAAGCCGTGCAGCCCGCCGGGAGCCGGCTCCTCCTCGTCGAGATCACCGCCACCTACCGGCCCGTTTCGGGGCCCGTCGTGTTCCGGGATGCCGTGCAGGGCGTGGTGCTGGAGCGCAGGACCCTGTGGCCCGTGCGCTACGGTCGGCGCTACGCGAGCCAGAGCCCCGAGATCATCCTGCCCAACGGACTGCCCTGTCCGGCCTGAACGATCGATCGGACAGAGTAGGTCTCCGAAATGTGGCGGGTCTTCGAAACGTGACAGGTTTGCGGACATCGCGGTCGGGCGCGAGGCCGGCGAACGAATTCCTTCACCCTGTGGCGCGGGACGGGATGTCACGGCGCCGCGAATAGTCCAGGAACGCCGCATGTCCCGTGCCACTCCCGGACACGGCCGGATTTCTGTTCCGGCACTGCGGTATGGCGGGAGTCTCGCGAGGGACGCTCAGGGACGCCTGGCAGGGACACCTGGCAGGGACACCTTACCCGGCGCGCCACCCGCCGGCGGGCACAGGACGTGGATCAGGGATCGCAAGGCCGCTCGATGTTCGTGCTCGTTCTCGATGACGCCCCGCTGAACAACATGCTGATGGCCGAGGCCATCCGCACCATCCCGGACTGCACCGTGCGCGACTTCACGCGCCCGGCCGACGCCCTCGCCTTCGTCGAGGCGAATTCCGACGCCATCGGGGTGGCGATCTCGGATTACGACATGCCGGGCATGAACGGCGTCGCGTTCATCCGCGCCGCCCGCGCCGTGCCGGGTTTCGCGCACGTCCCCGTGGTGATGGTGACGAGCCTCGACCAGCGCAGCCTGCGCCGGGAGGCCCTGGAGGCCGGCGCCACGGATTTCCTCGCCAAGCCGTTCGACCCCATCGAGATCCGGGCACGGGTGTCGAACCTGCTCGCCCTCAACCGCGCCCGCATCGACCAGCGCGAGCGCGCGGCTTGGCTCGACCGCGAGGTCAGGGCGGCCACTGCCCTCATCGCCGCCCGGGAACGCGAGATCGTCCTGATGCTGATGAAGGCCGCCGAGCATCGCGACAACGAGACCGGCAACCATGTGGCGCGGGTGGCGGGCCTCGTCGCCCTCATCGCCCGGGGCCTCGATCTGTCCGACGCGGAGGTCGAACAGCTCAGCCTCGCCTCGACCATGCACGATGTCGGCAAGATCAGCGTGCCGGATACGATCCTGCTGAAGCCCGGCCCCCTGACGCAGGACGAGCGTCGCGAGATGGAGCGCCACGCCGAGCGTGGCCGGCGCATCCTCGAGGGCTCGTCTTCGCTTCTCATGCAGCGCGCCGCCGAGATCGCCGCGACGCACCACGAGCGCTGGGACGGCAGCGGCTACCCGGCGGGACTCGCCGGCGAGGCGATCCCCCTGTCCGGCCGCATCGTCGCCGTGGCCGACGTGTTCGACGCGCTCACCTCTGACCGGCCCTACAAGAAGGCCTGGAGCGAGGCCGAGGCCCTCAACCATATCCGGGCGAATGCCGGCTCGCATTTCGACCCCGCCTGCGTGGCGGCCTTCGTGCGGATGCTGCCGAAGGACGAGACGCCCGCCTGATCCCCGCCGGTTGGCGCCGGACCGCCCGAGGACCTATCTCCCGCCGGACACGACCGACAGGACGGGAGACAGCCTTGGCATACGGGACGAGTTCGGGACACGAGACCGGCGGACCGCCGCAGATGCACGCGACGACGATCCTGATGGTACGCAAGGGCGGGCGCGTCGTCATCGGCGGCGACGGGCAGGTCAGCCTCGGCCAGACCATCGTCAAGGGCAACGCCCGCAAGGTGCGGCGCCTTGCGAAGGGCGCGGTGATCGGCGGCTTCGCCGGGGCTACGGCGGACGCCTTCACCCTGTTCGAGCGGTTGGAAGCCAAGCTCGAACAGTATCCGGGCCAGCTCACCCGCGCCTGCGTCGAGCTGACCAAGGATTGGCGGACCGACCGCTACCTGCGCCGTCTGGAGGCGATGATGCTGGTGGCCGACCGGGAGGTCAGCCTGCTGCTGTCGGGGGCCGGCGATGTGCTGGAGCCGGAACACGGCGTGATGGCGATTGGTTCGGGCGGTAACTACGCCCTGGCCGCCGCCCGCGCCCTGGAAGATGGTCCCCACGACGCGGAAGCCATCGTCCGGCGGGCCATGGCAATCGCGGCCGAAATCTGTGTCTACACCAACGGCAGCCTCGTCATCGAAGCCTTGGACACTGCAGAGGTTGGATGATCATCGGCCGTTGATTAACGATCCTTTGCAGGATTGCCCCTAAGACAAGGCGAAAAGGTGCCTGGGGGGAATCGATCATCATGCGGATCAGGGCGAAAATTCTGGCCTTCGTCATCGCCTGCAGCGCGATGACGCTTCTCGTGGCGGGGGTTGGGGTCTTCACCTTGCGAGCGTTCGACGTGGCCATCGAGCAGGGGCGCCTCGCGACCCAGCGCGCCCTCGATGCCGCGCGGCTCAACCGCCACGTCACCACCATCGCCCTCGAGTCCCGCGGCATCTACGCCGCCAAGGACACCGCCGATGCCGTGAAGTACGCGGCACGTCTGCGCCAGAACCTGGCGGACATGAATGCGGTTTTGGCGGCCTGGCCGGCCCGGATCACGCCGGCCGAGGAAGCCTTGTTCGCGAAGGTCGCCGAGGGTGCGGCGGTCTTTACGCCCCTCCGGCTCGAGACCGCGCGTCTCGGCACCGAGGTCTCGCCGAAGGCCGCCGCCGAACAGGGCTTCACCGAAGTGAACCGAGCCAACCGACAGGCCTACCAGGATAGTATCGATGCCCTGGTGGCCGACGGCCTGTCCCGCCTCACCGCCATCGAGCGCGCCACCGACGATCTCTATGATCAGCGGATCGTGCTTCTCGTCGCCCTCGCGATCGGAGGCCCTCTCGCCTGCCTGCTCATCGGTGCCGTCATCGGCAACAGCCAGATCGCCCGTCCCCTCGTGGGCGTCGCGACGGCCATCCGGCATCTGTCCGAGGGCAACCATCATCTTCCCGCCATGGCGGCGCGCCGTGACGAGATCGGCGACATCCAGCGCAGCATGCAGGTCTTCGCGGCCGCCATGCGGGAAGCCGAGGCCCTGCGGACCGATCAGGATCGGGCGGCCTCCGATGCCAGCACCCGGCGCCGGACCGAGCGGGTCGACCTCGCCGACCGGTTCCAGGGCAGCGTCGGCGGCCTCGTCGGGACTCTGTCGGGGGCGGCCTCCGCCATGGAGGACACCGCTCGCACCATGGCGCGCAGCGCCGAGCGCGCCGATGCCCAGTCGAACGCCGTGATGGCGGCGGCCAACACCACGGCCCTCAACGTCCAGGCCGTTGCAGCCGCCACCGAGGAACTCGCCGCCACCGCCGACGCCATCGGCCAGCAAGTCGCCCAGACCTCCTCGGCCGCCGCCGGCGCCGTCGAGAGCGCCCGGCGCACCCATGCGCGGGTCGAGATCCTCGCCACCAGCGCCGCCCGCATCGGCGACGTCGTCGCCCTCATCTCCAACATCGCCGGCCAGACCAACCTCCTGGCGCTCAACGCGACCATCGAGGCGGCCCGGGCCGGCGAGGCCGGACGCGGATTCGCCGTGGTGGCGGCGGAAGTGAAGGAACTCGCGTCCCAGACCGCCCAGGCGACGCAGGAGATCACCAGCCAGATCGCCACGATCCAGGCGGCGACCCGGGAGACCGTGGAGGGCATCACCGAGATCGGCACCACCATCGGCGGGGTGCACAGTATTGCCGAAGGGGTCGCCGCCGCCGTTCAGGAGCAGCGGATCGCCACCCAGGCCATCGCCCGCAGCATTTCCGACGCCGCCCTCGGCACCCAGGACGTGACCCAGACCATGGCGCAGGTGCGCGAATCGGCGGCCGAGGTCGGCATCGGTGCCGCGCGGGTCCTCGACGCGGCGGCCGAACTCTCGCGCCGGACCACCACGCTGGACGACGAGGTCACCGGCTTCGTCGGCACCATCCGGGCGGCTTGAACCCGCCGCCACCCTGGTAAGGCGGGGCGCGCGCGCTTAAGTCGGCAGCGTGCAACACACCCCGCTCGCCCCAACCGTCGCCCCCACGGGCGACGGTCCATCCGCCGGCCACGCGGCGCTCCTGCGGAGTGCCGTGGCGCGTGGCATCATCACGGACGATCAGGCCCTGGCCCTCGACCGCTTGGCGCGGGAGGACGGCGCCGCCCCGGACGAGCCGCGCGACGACGAGCGCCTGCGCTTCATCACCGGATTCGCCGACATCTTCGTCACCATCGGTCTCGTGCTGTTCCTCGGGGCCGCCACGTATTTCGGCCTCGACCACCTCGGCATCGCGGCTGGCCACGCGGTCGTGGCCGTCCTCGCCTGGGGCCTCGCCGAGTTCTTCACGCGGGCGCGGCGCATGGCGCTGCCGAGCATCGTCCTGCTGCTGGCCTTCGCCCATGCGGGCTTCTCCGCCCTGGCGGCGATCCTGCTCGGCCCCACGCGTCACGGCGGCGCGACCGTGTTCGACACCCTCGACGTTTCGCCCGGTGCCGCGCTTCCGATGGCTGGCGCGGCCCTCGGCACCGTCTTCCTCGTCGCCGCGCATTACCGGCGCTTCGCCGTGCCCATTACCGTCGCGGCGGGGGCGGCGTCCACCGCCGGCCTCGCCCTCGCGCTGATCCTGGCCGTGGCCCCCGGCTTCGCCGAGCGGTTCCTCGCCGGGCTCCTGTTCCTCGCCGGCCTCGCGGTCTTCGCGTTGGCCATGCGATTCGACCTCGCAGACCCGAAGCGGCTGACCCGGCGGACGGACATCGCCTTCTGGCTCCATCTCCTCGCCGCACCCCTGATGGTGCACCCGATCCTCAGCACCCTGGCGGGCAGCGGCGACGGCGAGCGCGGGGCGATGCTGGCGGTGCTGGCCATCGTTCTGGTGCTGGCCTTCGTCGCCCTCGCCATCGACCGGCGGGCGCTCCTCGTGTCCGGCCTGGTCTATGCCGGCATCGCCTTCGGTGCCCTGATCCGCGACGCGGGCTTCACCGGTGCCACGGTGCCGGCGAGCCTCCTGGCGCTGGGCACGTTCATCCTCGCCCTCAGCGCCGGCTGGCATCCCCTGCGCGGCCGCGTGTTGCGCACCCTCCCCCGCCCCTGGGCAGCCCGGCTGCCACACCCGATCGGAGCGTGATGACCACCTTCTCTCCCCGCGAGATCGTCTCGGAACTCGACCGCTTCATCGTCGGCCAGCACGATGCCAAGCGCGCCGTCGCCATTGCGCTGCGCAACCGCTGGCGGCGGCAGCAACTGACCGGCCCCCTTCGCGAGGAGGTCGCGCCGAAGAACATCCTGATGATCGGCCCGACGGGATGCGGCAAGACCGAGATCGCCCGCCGCCTCGCCCGACTCGCGGGCGCGCCGTTCCTGAAGATCGAGGCGACGAAGTTCACGGAGGTCGGCTATGTCGGCCGCGACGTCGAGCAGATCGTGCGCGACCTCGTGGAGGTCGGCATCGGCCTCAAGCGCGAAGAGAAGCGCCGGTCCGTTCAAGCCAAGGCCGAGGCGGCGGCGGAAAGCCGCATCCTCGACGCCCTGGTCGGTCCGACCTCCGGTCAGGCCACCCGCGACAGCTTCCGCAAGAAGCTGCGGGCGAGCGAACTCGACGACAAGGAGGTCGAGATCGAACTGAGCGGGGCTGCGCCCGGCGGCCTGCCCATGTTCGAGATCCCCGGCATGCCCGGCGCCTCCATGGGCGCCGTCAATCTCGGCGACATGCTCGGCAAGGCGCTCGGCAATCAGAAGGGCAAGCCGCGCCGGATGACGGTGAAGGAGGCTTATGCCCCCCTGCTGGCGGAGGAATCCGACAAGCTGGTCGACACCGAATCCTTGACCCAGGAAGCCATCCGCGAGGTCGAGGACAACGGCATCGTCTTCCTCGACGAGATCGACAAGATCTGCGCGAAGGAAGGCCGCTCCTCCGCCGACGTCTCCCGCGAGGGCGTGCAGCGCGACCTGCTGCCCCTCATCGAGGGGACGACGGTGGCGACGAAGCACGGGCCGGTGAAGACCGACCACATCCTGTTCATCGCCAGCGGTGCTTTCCACGTCTCGAAGCCGTCCGACCTCCTGCCCGAGCTGCAGGGTCGCCTCCCGATCCGGGTCGAGCTGCAGCCGCTGACCGTCGAGGATTTCAAGCAGATCCTCACCACTACGGAAGCGAGCCTGCTGAAGCAGACCGTGGCGCTCATGCTCACAGAGGGCGTGACCCTGGAATTCAGCGATGACGCCGTCGATGCCCTGGCGAAGGTCGCCGTCGACGTGAACAACTCCGTCGAGAACATCGGTGCCCGCCGGCTCCAGACGGTGCTTGAACGGGTCATCGACGAGATCTCGTTCACGGCCACCGACCGGTCCGGCGAGACCGTGCCCATCGACGCGGCCTATGTCCGCGCGCGGGTGGAGAGTCTGGCGGCCAACGCGGACCTGAGCCGATTCATCCTCTAATCCTTCTCTGTCCTCATGGTGGCCGGTTCGACGCGGAAATGTCGGCACCAACAAAAATAGAGCGTTTCCCTAGTCAGCGGATCATGGACAATGCTTCGAGAGGCAGCGGAATGGGGCGAGGTTAATCTGATAAAGCCGTATAGTCTCAGGCTATGATCGGTATTATCTGATCCGAAATATTACGGTAATTATACTGCGGGGTTGCGAGATCCGCCCCCTTGGCACTATGAATGTCCCGGACGTCCGACCTTTGTCGGCCAATGGGGGTCTCGTCGTGTTGTGGAAATTCCCAGTCTTTCTAATATTGCTCGGGTGTGCGCTCGGGCGGACAGCAGCCGCCAAAGTCGAAGTGGATTCTAATGGTCCGAGTGCACCACTTGATCGGCAGGTTCTCAAGCTCCGTGGCGACCCTGCCCGGCCCGTCACCCTACAGGTGAATGTGGTCATGCCTGATGGAGTTGGTCCTTTTTCTCTGGTAATTTTCAATCATGGCTCAGACGGAATTCCGGAAATACAATCGTTATACAATCACGATCAACACGCCGGAATTTACTACTTCCTATCGCGAGGGTATGCCGTCGCTTCACCGATGCTTCGAGGCTACGGAGGATCGGGCGGTCAGCAGAGCAGCCACTACGGTTGTCGTCTCGACGCCACGGCGCGTGACAATGCCAAGGATATTCTGGCGGTCGTCGATCAATTGCCGAAGGTCCCCAGAATCGACACTCGCCGTATTATCGTGGCGGGCGCCAGCTACGGGGGATGGAACGCCTTGGCTGTCGGTGGCATGCGGGATTCGCGGGTCAAGGCTGTGGTCAATTTCTACGGGGGCGTTCGTGCCTCCATGTGCGAGGACGGTGATGCAGCCCTCAGTCGCGGAGCGCGCATCTTCGGCAAGACTAGCCGGGTGCCGTCCCTTTGGCTTTACGGAGAGAACGACAGTCTTTTTCCCAGACCGCTATGGGAGGCCATGCATCGAGCCTATATCATCGGGGGTGGATTGGCCGAAATCCCTCTGCTCGGAACGTTTCAGAAGGATGCGCATGGTTTCCTTGGTGCTTCCTCCAGCTTGGATCTCTTCGCCGCCAAATTGGATGCTTTTCTCTCGCGAACCGGATTTCCGACTGAGACCGTCTATCCTGAGTATATTCCCCAATTACCACCGCCCCCTTCCCACTACGCGGCCATCGAAGATGTCGATGCGGTGCCTTTCCTGAATGCCGAGCAACGGGAGGGGTATCGCAAGTTTCTCAAGGCACCGCAGCCGCGGGCCTTCTTCATCGTAAGAACCAACGGAACTTTGGCGACGGACAGCGGATACGATCCGCTGGGGCGCGGTTACGCGCTTTGCAAGCAGAAAAAGCTGGCGTGCCGATTGTACGCAGTCAACGACGATGTCGTCTGGACCTATCCAAAGCCGCCTCCTCCGGCGACCCGGTTCGCGGCTTTCGAGGATGCGACTGCGATCCCCTATCTCGATGCCAAGGGTCGCGACGCCTACGACGCATACCGTCGAATGCCGCGTCCCAAGGCCTTCGTGATCGCCCCGAACGGTGTGTGGCGATACGCGTCCGGCGACATGGATGCCGTGGCGGCCGCCATGACGAGTTGCGCGACGGCGCATCCGGCCTGCAAACCATACGCGGTGGATGGACACGTCGTTTGGCCGGGAACATCCGCGACGATCCCCAAGGATCGTTTCATCCCTCCCACACCTGCCCGGGCCGCAACGCCGTGAACCGCTCGGGTGGAATGCTGTTATCGGCGCAGGCCGCGGCCAGGGCCTCCACCGGCTGCTCGATGCCCTCGTCGGTCAGCTGGAACGTGCCCCAATGGTGCCCGAGCATCTGATCGGCGCCGAGGAGCAGCCCGGCCGCCACGGCCTCGGCGGGGTCCATGTGCTGATCCCTCATGAACCAGCGCGGCTCGTAGGCGCCAATGGGCAGGGTGGCGAGGCGTGGCGGCCCGAACCGTGTCCTGGCGTCGCGAAAGATCCCGCCGCCGCGAAAGGCGGTGTCTCCGGAGTGGTAGTGGACGCCCACGGGGGTGGTCAGCACGAACGAGCACCACAGGGCCATGCGCTTGTCGTTCACGCCCCGGGCCGACCAGTGGTTGGCCGGCGTGAGATGCACCGTGACGCCGCCGCCGAGGTCGACGGATTCGCCCCAGTCGCGGGTCTCCACATGCATGGTGTCGTCGTAGGCGCGCAGGATCGCGTCGTTGCCGAGCGGCGCCAGGATCAGCGGCTGGTGCTCCTGCCACAGGCGCGCGACGGTGGGGCCGTCGAGGTGGTCGTAGTGGTTGTGGGTGATGAGCACCACGTCGATGGGGGGGAGATCGGCGTAGGCGATGCCCGGCGGGTTCACGCGCTTGGGGCCGGCGAAACGCAGCGGGCTCGCGCGGCGGGCGTAAACCGGATCGACCAGGATGTTGCGCCCGGCGACCTGGAACAGGTAGCTCGCGTGGCCGATGAGGGTGACGCGCAAGCCGGAAGACCGCTCCGGCGGCCGGTCCTGGAACGGGCTCGGATCATGCTTCGGCCAGAGCGCGCGCACGGGTGCGTCGACACCGCGGCGCTTGCGCCAGCGGCCGATGTCCGCGAGCGTCTTGTCGGCGGGCTGGTCAGGTCCGTGAAAGCGCAGGCCGTCGAAATGATTGCTCTTCGGCCCCCGGTAGTACGGGTTGCGCCCACGCTTGTGCGCGGCATAGCCGACGCCGCCGAGGGTCATCACCGTGGCGGCGCTGAGGGCCGTGATCAGGCTGTTGCGTTTCATGCACCGGAGATGGCCGCGGCCGGCGCGCAATCAAGCGGCCACGCTTCGACGCCGCGGCTCACGAGCGCCAGCGCAGTTCCTGGGGAGCGAGGGGATTGCGGAACGGCCGTCCGTCCCGCGCGGCGGCGAGCGCCTCGCGCTTGAGGCGAAAGTACCATTGCGACGGCAGGTCGCCCTGGCCGAACAGCACCATGGTGGGCTTGCGGTCGAGGCCCGCTTGCGCGTGCTGCAGCACCTGCTGATCCTGGGTCAGGAACTGGCGCATGAGCACCCGGGCCACGGGCTTCAGCGGGTTCAGCACCGGCATGTTCCAGTAGAGCGCGTTGGTCAGCAGGGTACGGTCATGGCTGAGCGGGGTCGCGAAGGTGTAGTTCGCCACGCGCTTGGCCCCCGCCACGATCCGTTCCAGGCGCACGCCGGGCAGGCGGAATTCGATCTCCACCGCCGGCGCACCGCCGAGCAACCGGTAGACCGGCGAACTCGTGGTGGTGGCGTGGCTCGTCATGGTGAAGCCGTGCGGCGTCGGCGTGAAGGTCTTCACCTTCTCGCGCAGTTCCTTCGAGGGGCGGAACCACCACGAATCGTGGACGAAGGCGACGTGGCCGGGATCGACGAGGCTGAGCGTCGTGAGGTCGAACGAGGCTTCGACCACGAGCTCGATGACGACGGAGCCGGCGGCCTCGAAGCCGAGTTCGGGCAGGGCCGGCACGTCCGAGCCCGTCGGCGGGCCGAGAGAGGGGTTGACCCAGGCAAAGCCCGCGCTCTCGCGGATCGGAAAGCGCTGCACCTGGATCTTCGAGAAATCGGCGGCGTCGGACGCCGACAGGGTCGGCACGTCGCGGCAGCGTCCGTCGGTGCCGAAGCGCCAGCCATGGAACGGACAGGTCAGGGCGGTGCCGTCGAAGCGCCCCTTCGACAGGGCCATGCCGCGATGGGGGCAGCGGTCGCGGAGCGCGAACGGCGCGCCCGACGCTTCGCGCCCGAGGACCATCTGCTCGCCATTGAGTTCGACGGCCCGCAGGACGCCGGCCTTGAGGGACCCGGAGCGGCCGACGCAGTACCACGCATCGCCGAGTGGCTGGCGCATGGCGTCGGGATCGAGGGCGGCCTCGTCGGGGGACGGCCCCCGCACGGACGGACTGGCGGACATGGGCGGTTCCGGTCACGCCCCTGCGGGCGGGTGCCGCTGTCTTAGACCCGGCGTCCCGTCCTTGGCCAGGGCAGGCGGGGGCCAGGTCAGGCGGGCCCCAGGCGGGGGAGCGGCGGAAGGGCGCAACCGAGGGCCTTCCCAAACGCCGAGGCGCCACCTACGTTCGTGACAGTCGCAACGAACGAAAGGAGGTGATCCAGTGTCTCATTGTCATCAGCCGCTCTCCCCGGCCACCCTGACCTGGACCGTCGCCTCCGGCGCTACCGTTTAAGCGCTCGGCGGGAAGATCAAGGGAACGGCCGGACCCCAGCGGTTCGGCAATGGAAGGCCCGCCCCTCGAGGGGCGGGCCTTCGGCCTTTCAGGGAGCCGCTTCAGCGGCGTTGGAACAGCGGTTGTGCCAGGGTCTCGGCCCGGGCCATCCAGAGATCACGCTCGGACCGCATCTGGGCGAGCTGCTCGGATTCGGCCTCCATCTTGGCGCGCAGGTCGCGGATTTCGCGGGCGACGGTGCCGGTCAAAGCCTTGAGCTGGTCGCGCTCGGCACAGACGTCGTCGAGGACCCGCATCTCCGATTCGAGGTGGCCGCGCAGGCCGCGCAGTTCGTCCGCCAGGATGGCCTGGAGGCTGTCGTAGCGGTCGGTCTCGACCCGCAGCTTGGCCTTCAGCATCAGATTTTCGGCCATGAGATCCGACAGATCTCCTTCGGCGTCGATCATGGGCGACGGCGTCGGAGCGCCCAAGGGTGCGACCACACGCGGCGTCCAAGCCGGCGTTTCGCCATGGGTCTCGGCGGGCGGCATCTCCGCCCGGGACTCCGGCAGATCGTAGGATGTGTCCGAGCGGGCTGCGGAATCCTGTGCCGCATGCGCGGCCGTCGCCGCCTTCATCGCAGCGAGCCAGTCCCGCAGCGGACCCGGCTGAGGGCGGCCGGGCTGATCGTTGGGCGGGTACTGGCGGGCGGGTTCCGACATCGGACAGGTCCTCGGCTTTCGCGAGTATCCGACCAAAATATGCTTAAGGAAGTATGAAACTCCACAGCGAGACCGTTACCCGACGGACGGGGTGACGGTCGTCGGGCCGATGCCTTATCGATGCAGTCCCGTCGCCGGATTCCCCGATCATGTTTCTCGAAGCACCCGAACTTTCGGCCCTGCCCGGCCTGCGCCACGCCTTCTTCACACGGGAGGGCGGAGTGTCCGAGGGTCTCTACGCGTCCCTCAACGGCGGACTCGGTTCGGCCGACATGCCGGCGCGGGTCGCGGAGAACCGTGACCGGATGTGCGCCGAACTCGGCGTGGAGAGTCTCGTCAGCCTGTATCAGGTCCATTCCGCGAAAGCCGTGGTGGTCGAGGCGCCCTTTCCCCCCGACGCACGCCCCCAGGCCGACGCCATGGTGACGCGGGTGCGGGGCCTCGCCCTCGGCATCGCCACGGCCGATTGCGGCCCGATCCTGTTCGCCGATGCGGAACACGGCGTCATCGGCGCCGCCCACGCCGGCTGGAAGGGCGCCCTGACGGGCGTGATCGACACGACCGTCGAGGCCATGGAGGGGCTCGGCGCACGGCGCTCGGCCATCGTGGCGGTGCTCGGGCCGACGATCTCGCAGGGGGCCTACGAGGTCGGTCCCGACTTCATCGCCCGGTTCCTCTCGGAAGCGCCCGGCTGCGAAGGGTTTCTCGAGGCGGGTGCACGGCCCGGCCATGCCCAGTTCGACCTGCCGGGTTTCATCGCCGCCCGCCTCGCCCGAGCCGGCGTCACCCGCGCCCATAACCTGGGAGCCTGCACCTATGCCGACCCGGATCGGTTCTACAGCTACCGCCGCGCGACCCATCGGCACGAGGCCGATTACGGTCGTCTGATCTCAGCCATCGCGCTGGCGTGATGGCGTCGGTCGAAGGCGCATCCGCATCCCGCGACATTCCGCCCAGTAAAAAATCGGAACAAAATGCACTTTCGATTGAACCTTGGCCGTGGGGGCGCGTTGCCGGTTCGAGTTGCTCAAGGAGTGAGGCACGGACTGCCACAAAGGGGCCGCCTTCCCGGCCAGCGGCGTGTTCGTAAAGCCACAGCTTCTTTGGGGCGACTAGCCTAAAGACGGGGAACTGCACCGGATGCCTCCAAAAGGAGCGGCGGGGCGCAATGGTAGAGGACCAGACTATGAAATTCATTCTTCGGAGCGCAACTGCGCTGGCCGGCATCGTGATCGCCGGTTCTGCTTTCGCCGCCGACCTTCCGCGTCGCGCCGCTCCGCCGGTGTTCGTGCCGGTTCCCGTGTTCACCTGGACGGGCTTCTACGCCGGTTTCAACGCCGGTTACGGCTTCGACGCCTCCAGCAACAGCGCGCCGACCGTCATCGGCGTCAACGGCGCCAGCACGCTCGTTCTGCCGGGCACCAGCCAGGCGATCGCCTTCAGCAACGGCAAGAGCAACGACGGCTTCGTCGGCGGTGGTCAGATCGGCTACAACTACCAGTTCACCCCGGGCTCCGGCTTCGTCGTCGGCGTCGAGGCCGATGCCCAGTACGTCGATTTCGGTCGTGAGCGGAACCGCTTC
>NZ_VRUZ01000110.1:0-12654 GCF_008039485.1 Methylobacterium sp. WL69
GGCCGGGTCTGTGTCGGGCGGGCTTGCGTCGGACGCGCAGGCTCAGTCGGTGATGAAGCCGACGCGGCCGCGATAGGCCGGGCCGAGGGGGCTGGCGCCGGCGACGCCGTAGAGGCGGTTCAGGCGGCCGAGCAGGATGCCCTGCGCGTCCTGGGCATCGACGAAGCCGTCGTCGGGCCGCGCGGGCTGGCGCGCCTCCATGGGCTTGGCGATGTAAGGCGTGACCATGATCATCAGCTCCGTCTCCTGGCGCTGGTAGTCGCGCGACCGGAACAGGGCGCCGATGATCGGCAGGTTGATCAGGCCGGGCAGGCCCGAGATGGTGGCCTTGTTGCGCTGCTGGATCAGGCCGGCGGTCATCATGCTGGCGCCGGAGGCGAGCTCGACGGTGGTCTCCGAGCTGCGCACGGTGAAGCCCGGGACGGGAAAGCTGGTGCCACCCTGGCCAAGGTTGATCGCGTTCGTCTGGTCAATCTCGGTCACGTCGGTACCGACACGGACGGAGATCCGGTTCTCGGCAAGCACCACGGGAGTGAACGTGAGGCTGACGCCGTAAGGCTTGAACGAGATGGACGGCGTGCAGGTTTGAACGCCAACATTCTGCACGCATGACAGGTTGGCCGGGACCGGAATCTGTCCGCCCGCGGTGAACTTCGCCGATTCGCCGGAAATCGCCGTGAGGGTTGGTTCGGCGAGCACCCGAGAGACGCCCGCTTGCTCGAAGGCCCGGAGTGTTGCCGTGAGGCTCGCGCCACCCGTACCAGAAACGGTGCCGCTCAGAACGTTGCCGTTCGGGAAGGCGCTACCGTTCAGGGCGAACGGCGCGTTGTTGACGAGGTTCAACCCCGACCAGTTGCCGCTCATGTTGATGCCGAACTGCTTCAGTACCGTGCGCGACACCTCCACCACGGTGACGCGCAGCATCACCTGGTCGCGGCCCCGGATGGTGATGTTGTTGATCACGGTGCCGCGGGTCGGGGTGCTGCCGGCGGCGGCGCCCATCGCCGCGCCGCCCGCCCCGGCCGACCCGGACTGGCCGACGAAGGCGTTGGCGATGTCGATGGCCTGGGAGGCCTCCGCCGCCGAGGCGACGCTGCCCGACAGGATGATCGAGCTGCCCGCCGTGCGGATGTCGAACCGGGCGCCCGCGATGCTCTGGCTCAGGATCTGGCGCAGCGCGCCGAGCTGGAGGTCGCGGGCCACGGTGACGTCGAGGGCGGTGATCTGGCGGCCCTCGCCGTCCATGATGAAGATCGAGGTCGCCCCGTCCTCCATGCCGATGACGAAGACCTTGCGGGTCGAGCGCACGACGGCGTTGGCGACCTTCGGGTTGGCGACGAACACCTCCTTGGCGTCGCGCGGCAGGTCGATGACGATGGAGCGGCCCATGGTCAGCTCGATCTTGCGCGAGGTCGCCGCTTCGTTCGAGCCGACGGCGAGGACCGGCGCGGGGGCGAGCTCGGCCATGGGCCGGGCCGCGGCGGGACCGGCGAGGAGGCAGGCGCCCACACTGAGGAGAGCGGGCAGGTGGCGGGCGCCGCTCCGGGATCGGATGGTCATGGATGAAACCCCTGTCATCGCGTTCGCCGGAGCCATCAGCGCCGCGACTGTTGCTTGGAGACGCCGAAGCGGACCACCGTCACGCCCGCATCGGCCCGGGCCTCGGGCGCCGGGTCCGTGCCCCGCCCGGCATCCGCGAGGCTGCGCAGGGACAGGGAGAGCTGGCCGACCTTCTGGGCCAGGGTCACGATCTCGGCCTGCGCCGGGGTGAGGGCCAGGGTCGCGGTCTCGCCGGTGACGACGTTGGCGCCGTTCTTCTCCTGCACGATCTGACCGACGGCCAGCACGCGGATATCCGTCAGGACGGTCTCCGAGATCTGGGTTTCGGTCGCGCCCGCCTGCATGGCCTCCTCGTCGCGGAAGGTCCGGATGAGATCGACGTGATCGTTGGGCAGGATGAAGCCGCCGGCGGAGCTCGATCCGCGGGTGTCGGTGACGATGGCCACCGCCCGCATGCCGGAGGGCAGGATGGCGGCCATGAAGCCGCCGTCCGAGCGGGCGAGCTTTTCGGGCCGGATCGGTTCGCCCGAGAGGAAGGCCGACCGGGCGATGGAGCCCGCGATGTCTTCCAGGCCCTTGGGCCGATTTGTGCGGGTGATGTAGCCGGCCGTGACCGCCTGATCGGGCCAGGCCTGCCAGCGCAGGTCCGCCACCTGGAGGCTCTGCCCCATGGGCAGCTCGGCGGCGGCCACGAGGACGTCGGTGGTCGGCAGGGCCGGCGGCGGCAGGGCGGCCTCGACCACGGGGGCCGGGGGTTTGTCGTCGCCGCTCATCAGGAAGGCGGCGAGGCCGCCGGTGACCAGGGCGATGGCGAGGACGGCAAGGCGGGCGGGTTTCATTGCCGGGGATGAACCTGTGGGGCGGCAGAGCGCCGCGCCCGATCAGGATGCCCCCGGATTCCTCAAATTAGGGTTAAGACTTTCTGACGAATTGCGCGCCTCGCCCTGCCGGTGGCGAGGGTGCATCGACTCCGCCGTCGCATCACAGGCTGAGGGCCCGCGACCAGATCGCCGTCTCGGGCAGGACCAGCACGGCCGCGAAGGCGAGGGCGATGCCGTAGGGCACGCCCGTGCGGGTGTCGTGGAGGTGCAGCAGGAACGGCAACCGGGGCAGGGCCGGCCCGATGAACATGGGCAGGGGCTGCGCGCGCAGGGCCAGGATCGCCAGGGTGAGGATTCCGCCGGCCAGGGCCGCGAGGGTGAGGTAGTCGAGGAGGTGATCGAAGCCGATCCACAGGGCGGTGCCCGCGGCAAGCTTGGCGTCGCCGCCGCCGATATGCCCGAGGGCGAACAGGGTGAAGGTGATGGCGAGAACCAGGGCACCGGCCCCCGCATGGGACGCCACCTCGGTCCATCCCAACCCGAAGCTCGCCGCGACGACGGCGAAGCCGATGACGAGGGCGAGGGTGATCCGGTTCGGGATCAGCATCGTCAGCAGATCGTTGACAGCGGCGTAGACCATCAGAAACGGGAAGACGATGAGAACACTCGCGGCGGCCATGGTGAAGCTTCCGAGCTAAGGATGTTTTAGAGAACGGTTCATCACCGCCAGTTCTCAAAATTTGAGGGCCACGGTGGTGCTGCGAAAGGTATGTAAAAGCCTCCGCATGGCGGCAAACGACAAAGGCAGGAGGCGTGACCGGTCGTCACGCCCCCAGCAAACCCTTCAAAATCTTTGCTTGATGCCACGGAAGTTAAAATCCATGTCTCGATTGACGGTTTTAGCGCAATCGCCAAGCAAATTACGGCAATTAACGCGCTGCATCCAGCTTGCCAGCGATGTTCGTGAACGAGTTCTTAAGCGACGTCGACACGCTACCCAACGCGGCGATGATCGCAACGGCGATGAGCGAGGCAATCAGGCCGTACTCGATGGCGGTGGCGCCGGACTCATCGGAGGCGAAGCGCTTGAAGAGGTTCGTCATGGTCTTGGATCCTTCGTTCGACCAGGTGGAAAAGCGGTGCCGTCGAGGATCAACTTGTTCCGTCCGGCGACAGGACGGAGATTGCCGGGGCCACATTGCAATTGGGTTAAACGCGCCGCTGAAACGCGGCGGCATTTGAGGCAATTTTCCCATGGTAAAAGCAACGTGAAGGTCAGGCTCTTCCGGGGGCGGCCCGCCGTCGTCTCGCCGGTGTCCGATGACGCTCCGGCCGCCGCCGGCTCCTGCCCCGATCGTCGCGGGAGCGGCGGGTGGTCCGGAGCCGGGACTTAGGGCGCCGTTTACCATTGTCGTGCTTGGGTCCCGGTCAGTTCGACGAAGGCGGTTGACCGCCGTCCCAGCCCGCGCGGGTCCGCAGCCACGAGTGATCCCCCCATGGACGAGCGCAAAGCACTATCCCGGAACGCCGCCGGAGCCGCGGGCCTGCTCCTCGCCGCGTTCGTGCTCGGCGGGACCGCCGTGCCGGCCACGGCCCAGGAGGCCTCCACCATCGTCGCCGTGACGGTGGACAACGCCAAGGTGATCCGCCTGCCCGAGACCACCCAGACGGTGATCGTCGGCAATCCGATCATCGCCGACGTGGCCCTGCAGAAGAACGGCGTCCTCATCCTCACGGGCAAGAGCTTCGGCTCCACCAACCTCATCGCCCTCGACCGGGGCGGCAACATGCTGGCCGAATCGACCATCCGGGTTCAGGCGCCCCAGGCCGCCGTCGTGACGGTGCAGCGCGGCCTCGATCGCGAATCCTACTCGTGCACGCCGAACTGCCAGCCCTCGGTGCAGCTCGGCGATTCGAGCCGCTACTTCGGCGAGGTCAGCGGCCAGGCCGAGTCCCGCCGCGCCATGGCGGTGGGGGGGAAGTAGGGGGAGGGGCCTCGCGCCGGGTTGCCGCAGGGTGTCCCGCAGGCTATAGGCAACCCGCGCCCGCCAGACACCCTTGGAGGCACGGGCGCGAATCGGGGTTCGGTGTGGCCGTCCGTTTCGGGCGGCCTTTCGTTGTTCCCCGGCTTGTTTTCAACGTTTGAAGGATCACGCCATGAGCGCAGTCAAGACGCTTGAGGCCGTGGCACGCGACCGGGTCGGCAAGGGGGCCGCCCGGGCCGTTCGTCGCCAGGGCCAAGTTCCCGCCGTCATCTACGGCGGCGGCCAGGCCCCGCAGGCCATCGCCATCGACCTCATCCGCACCCGCACCCTGATCTACGCCGGCGGGTTCAAGACCACGCTGTTCGAGATCAACGCCGGCGGCAAGAAGACCCGCGCGATTCCCCGCGACTTCCAGCTCGACCCGGTGAACGGCGTGCCGCTGCACGTCGACTTCCTGCGCGTCGTCGCCGGCCAGTCCATCACCGTCGAGGTGCCGGTGCACTTCATCAACGACGAGGCGGCCCCCGGCATCAAGCAGCGCGGCGGCACCCTCAACATCGTGCTCCACACCCTCGCCCTCGAGGTCGCCCCCGACGCGATCCCCGAGGCCATCGAGGTCGATCTGACCGGTCGCGAGATCGGCGACATCATCCACATCGCCGACGTGAAGCTGCCCGCGGGCGCCACCTTCACGGGCGAGCCGGATGCCACCGTCGCCAACGTCGTGCCGCCGACGGTGCTCGGCGCCGAGGTGGAGGCCGAGGAGGCCGCCATCGCCGAGGCCCAGTCGGCCGAAGCCGCCGACGAGAAGATCGAGGAGGCCGCCGAGGCCGCCGAGGACGAGAAGAAGGAGGACTGAGACCCGGGGCACCCCCCGGTTTCACGTCCCTGAGGATGCCCCGGCCGTCAGGCCGGGGCATTCCCGTTTCCAGGCCCCCCTTCCGGCAGGAACATTCGCGCCATGCGCCTGATCGTCGGCCTCGGCAATCCCGGCTCCCGCTACGCCCGCAACCGCCACAACATCGGTTTCCTGGCCGTCGACGAGATCGCGCGCGTGCACCGCGCCGGGCCGTGGCGGAAGAAGTTCCAGGGCGAGATCGCCGAGGTGGCCCTGGGGCCCGAGCGCGCGATCCTCCTGAAGCCCCAGACCTTCATGAACGAGTCCGGCCGTTCGGTCGCGGAAGCGCAGCGCTTCTACAAGATCCCCCTCGCCGACGTCATCGTGCTCCACGACGAGCTCGACCTCGCCCCGGCCAAGCTCCGGGTGAAGCTCGGCGGCGGCAATGCCGGGCATAACGGCCTGCGCTCGATCACGGCCCAGTGCGGCAACGACTATCGCCGGGTCCGCCTCGGCATCGGCCATCCGGGCGACAAGGCCCTGGTCCACGCCTACGTGCTCAATGATTTCGGCAAGGGCGAGGGCGCCTGGGTCGACGACCTCGACCGCGCCATCGCCGACCACATCGCGCTGCTCGCGGCCGGCGAGGATGCGAGCTTCCAGAACAAGGTCCACCTCGCCATGGCGGGGCGCGGCTGGGACGACGTCAAGGGCGTCGGCGAGGGGGCCGGGTCGGGCAAGCCCGGTTGAGTTCGAGAATTGACACGAAAACACGGGGACACGATATCGGGGGCGATGCGGAGGCAGCGATGAAGAACGTGACCGTGACCATGAGCGAGGCGCTGTTGCAGCGGGCGCGGGTCGCGGCCGCGCGGGACGGCAAGAGCCTGTCGAAATTCGTCGCCGAGGCCGTGGAGCAGCGGGTGGGCCGGCCGCTGACCCAGCGCGAGGCGCTCGACCTCTTCCTGGCCGGGCCGCCGCTTCACGTGCTGGACGAGAACGGGAAGGCCCCGACGACGGCGCAGCTCTACGATGACGACTGAGCTGGTCTTCGTCGATACGAACGTCCTCCTCTACGCCCGCGACGATCGTTATCCCGACAAGCAGAGGGCGGCCGCGCATTGGCTCGCGGCGCTCGCGCATCGCGACGCCCTGATCGTCAGTCCGCAGATTCTCGGCGAACTCCACAACGCCATCCTGCGGGGCAAGGTCGGCCTGGACGAGGGAGAGATGCAGCGCATGACCGCCGCCCTTCAACCCTTCTCGCACGGCGCCACCGATCTCGACCTCATCGCGCAGGCGTGGAAGATCCGGAAGGAGACCACCTTCCAATGGTGGGACTGCGTGATCCTCGCCGCCGCGATCCGAGCCGGGTGCCGCTACCTCCTGTCGGAGGATTACCAGCACGGCAGGACGGTCCGCGGAACGACCATCCTCAACCCTTTCACCGTCGGCCCCGAGGCCGTCATGACCGAGCATTAGGCGAGCATTAGGACAGACCCATGGGCTTCAAATGCGGTATCGTCGGCCTGCCGAACGTCGGCAAGTCGACCCTCTTCAACGCGCTGACGCAGACGGCGGCGGCGCAGGCGGCGAACTACCCGTTCTGCACCATCGAGCCGAATGTCGGCGAGGTGGCGGTGCCGGATGCGCGCCTCGACGATCTGGCGAAGATCGCCGCCTCGAAGGAGATCATCCCGACGCGGCTGACCTTCGTCGACATCGCCGGGCTGGTGCGCGGCGCCTCGAAGGGCGAGGGCCTCGGCAACCAGTTCCTCGCCAACATCCGCGAGGTCGACGCCATCGCCCACGTGGTGCGGTGCTTCACCGACGGCGACGTCACCCACGTGGAAGGCAAGGTCGATCCCAAGGCCGATATCGAGACCATCGAGACCGAGCTGATGCTCGCCGACCTCGACAGCCTGGAGAAGCGCCTGTTCGCCCTCGAGAAGAAGGCCAAGGGCGCCGACAAGGAGGCGAAGGAGGTCCTCGACCTCGTCAACCGCGCCCTGCCGCTCCTGCGCGAGGGCAAGCCGGCCCGCCTCGTGCCCCGCAAGCCCGAGGAGGAGGCCCTGTTCCAGACCCTCGGCCTGATGACGGCCAAACCCGTCCTCTACGTCTGCAACGTCGACGAGGGCGACGCCGACAAGGGCAACGCCTATTCGGAGGCGGTGATGGCCCAGGCCAAGGCCGAGGGCGCCAAGGCCGTGGTGGTCTCGGCCAAGATCGAGAGCGAGATCGCCGTGATGCCGCAGGCCGACCAGGGCGATTTCCTCGAGGCCGTGGGGCTGGCCGAACCCGGCCTCAACCGCGTCATCCGCGCCGGCTACGAGCTTCTGGGCCTCATCACCTACTTCACGGTGGGCCCGAAGGAGGCCCGCGCCTGGACCATCGAGAAGGGCACCCGCGCACCCGCCGCCGCCGGCGTGATCCACACGGATTTCGAAAAGGGCTTCATCCGGGCCGAGACCATCGCGTTCGCCGACTACACGGCGCTCAAGGGCGAGAGCGGCGCCAAGGAGGCCGGCAAGTTCCGCCTCGAGGGCAAGGACTACGTGGTCCAGGACGGCGACGTGCTGCATTTCCGCTTCGCCAACTGAGTGCGCCCATGACCGGCATCGCCTTCGAGGACTTTTCCCCCGGCTCCGTCATCGAGGGCGGCCCGATCACGGTGACGCGGGACGAGCTCGTCGCCTTCGCGGCCGAGTTCGACCCGCAGCCGTTCCACCTCGACGAGGCGGCGGCGGAGGCGACCTTCGTCGGCCACCTCATCGGCTCGGGGTGGCAGAGCGCCGGCTTCGGCATGCGTCTTCTGCAGAAGGACGTGTTCCGGGGCGCCACCTCCATGGGTTCGCCGGGCGTGATGCAGCTGCGCTGGCTGCGCCCGGTGGTGCCGGGCGACACCCTGCGCATTTCCGTGAAGGTCGAGAGTTGCCGGGCCTCGAACACGAAGCCCGATCGCGGCTTCGTGCGCTTCGCCATGACCCTGCTCAACGGCCGCGACGAGGCGGTGATGAGCCAGGCCTTCTCGGTGATGTTCCCGCGCCGGGACGCGGCGCCCCTGCCGCCCCGCGCCGTCGACCTCAGCCATCCCGTGCCCGTCACCGAGGGCACCGACGCCGAACGCCTGCTGTTCCTCAAGGACGCCGTCATCGGCACCCCGCGCGACCTCGGCCGCCACGTCTTCACCGCCGAGGGCATCACCGCCTTCGCCCGCGCCTACGATCCCCAGAGCTTCCACCTCGACGCGGAGGCCGCGCGAACGAGCCATTTCGGGGCCCTGTGCGCCTCGGGCTGGCACACGGCGGCCGTGTGGATGAAGCGCCTCCACATCACCCGCCAGCGCGACATCGCCCTGACGGCGGCCTCCGGACCCGTGCCGCAGCTCGGGCCCTCGCCGGGGTTCCGCGACCTGCGCTGGCTCGCCCCGGTCTATGCCGGCGACACCCTGCGCTACACCTGCGCCCTCACCGAGAAGCGCCAATCGACCTCGCGCCCCGGCTGGGGCGTCGCCACCCACCACAACGAGGCCGTGAACCAGCACGGCGCGAAGGTTTTCGAGTTCACCGGGTCGGTGTTCTGGCAGTGGGAGCTGGCGCACTGATCCATCGGCCTGCGCCGTATCTCAGCGCGCGCCTTGGCACTCGGGACGCGACATCGCACATTCAGGTGTGACCGAAGGAGATCGATCTTGAGCGCTCCGTCGAAGACCGAACGTCCCACGGAGACGATCCGGGAGCGCCATGACAGTTTGCGCATCCGGGTCCCCGACCCGAATGCAGTGTCCTTCGCCGCCGAAGCCCATCGGCAGTCCGCCGCCGTTGCGGCGCGTGCCCAGTCCAACGACGATCAGGACTTCATCGACGCGGTATCACGCGGGGATGATGCGTGAAGCGCGGTGGCGTTTGGCCAGGCCCTCCTACCGCCAGGCACGACAATGAGCGCGGGCCCTTGCCCCATCGTACAGAGCGTCTGCGCGCATCCCCCTCTCCCCGCCTGCCTACCGGATTCACACATCCGCCCGGCGGCTGATATCGAGAGCCACAATGAGCCGGCATCGAGCGCGACAGGCCCCCTCTCCTGGAAGGAGAGGGTTGGGGTGAGGTGTGCGAACTCTCCGGAGAATCCACACACCTCACCCTGTCCCTCTCCTTCCAGGAGAGGGGACCCGTGCTGCCCGCGAGATGTGTGAATGCTGTAGCCCCGCCTGCGGGGAGAGGGCCGCAGGCACCCCGTCATGCTTGCGGCGAGCGAAGGCGGAGCCGCAGCGAAGGTGAAGGGGCGATTCCGGAAGAGGCTCCGGACGCGCCCCCTCACCTTCGGCTGCCGCCTCGACGCGCTCCCCGACTGGGGTGAGACGCGCCCCTCTCCCTAGCCAAGCGGGGAGACGGGATGCGCACCGGAAACTCTGAAACACGGAGCGAAAGCCGGTGCGCTCGAAGAGTTACGCCGCCGCCCGTCGCTCCGGGTACAGCGACAGCAACCCGTCCGCGCTCGCCGTCGCCACCCCCCGCTCGGTGATGATGCCTGTCACCAGCCGGGCCGGGGTCACGTCGAAGGCCGGGTTCGCCACGGGGCTGCCGGGCGAGACCACCTCGATGGTGGCGAAGGCACCGTCGGGCAGGCGGCCGGTGAGGTGCGAGACCTCGCGGCCGTCGCGCTCCTCGATGGGGATCTGCGCCACGCCGTCGTCGAGGGTCCAGTCGATGGTCGAGAACGGCAGGGCGGCGTAGAACGGCACCCGGTTGTCGGACGCGGCAAGCGCCTTCAGATAGGTGCCGATCTTGTTGCAGACGTCGCCGGACGCCGTGGTGCGGTCGGAGCCAACGAGGCAGAGGTCGATGCGGCCGTGCTGCATGAGGTGGCCGCCGGCATTGTCGGCGATGACCGTGTGCGGCACGCCGTGGGCGTTGAGCTCGAAGGCGGTGAGGGCCGCGCCCTGGTTGCGCGGCCGGGTCTCGTCGACGAAGACGTGGACCGGCACGCCGGCATCGTGGGCGACGTAGATGGGCGCGAGGGCCGTGCCCCAATCGACGGTGGCGAGCCAGCCGGCGTTGCAATGGGTCAGGACGTTGACGGTCCGGCCCGTCCCGGCGTGGAGGTCGGCGAGGAGTTTCGCGCCGTGCACCCCGATGGCGTGGCAGCTCTCGACATCTTCCTCGGCGATGCGCCCGGCCTCGGCGAAGGCGAAGGCGGCGCGCTCGACGTCCGGGACGGTGCGGAGCTTGGCCGCGACCCGGTCGAGGGCCCAGCGCAGGTTGATCGCCGTGGGACGGGTGTCGGCCAAGAACTCCACCGCCCGCTCGATGCCGGCATCCGAGGAATCCTCCCTCAAGCCCATGGCCAGGCCGTAGGCCGCCGCGACGCCGATGAGGGGCGCGCCGCGCACCACCATGGTGCGGATGGCGGTGCCGGCCTCGTGCATGGAGCCGAGCCGCTTCAGCTCGAACGCGAAGGGCAGGCGGGTCTGGTCGATGACCCGCACGGAGACGCCGTCGGCATCGGGGAAGATGGTGCGGTAGGGCTGGCCGTCGATCTTCATGAAACGCGTCCGAGCGGGGAGGGGCCGAGGTCACCCGAGCCTTTACGTCAGAACGCCTCGGCGAGGCCAGCCGGGCGGCGAACGACGCCGCGGTGCCTGTCCGTCGAGCCCCGCATCGGGTCCGTCGCTGCGAAGTGCCGCCCGGGACGCGGGCGCGTCCAAGCTTCAGCCCAAGCGCTCCTCCAGGTGCGCCGCCACCCTCAGGGCGTTCGCCACGATGGTGAGGGTGGGGTTCACCGCACTGATCGAGGGAAAGAAGCTCGCGTCGGTGACGTAGAGGTTGTCGACCTCGTGGGCCCGGCAGTCGAGGTCGAGCACCGAGGATCGCGGATCGGTGCCGAAGCGCAGGGTGCCGGACTGGTGCGCGGTGCCGCTGAGCGGGATGTTCTTGCCGAGGTAGAGCGAGCGTTCGAACAGGTAGGTGTAGGCGCCGGCCGGCTGCAGCAGGCCCTCCAGGGTGTCGCGCAGGCGGTCGTGGGCCGCGCGGTTGGTCTCCTTGACGTCGAGGATCACGCGGCCGTCGCGGTCGAGGCTGACCCGGTTGTCGGAATGCGGCAGGTCCTCGCTCTGCAGCCAGAAATCCATGGAATGGCGCGCCACCATCTCGAATGGCGCGTCGGGCAGGAAACCGGTCCATTTCGGGAATTCCTCGCCGCGGATCTGGTCCGGCTGCGTCTTGGCGCACATCTGGATCAGGCCCATGGGATACTCCCAGGCCTTCGATTCGAAGTAGTAGTCCGACACCGCCAACGTCTTCTGGAAGACCGTGTCGTTGGGCTCCTTGGACAGGGCCATCAGCACCGACATGTTGTGGCGCATGTAGTTGCGCCCGACCTGATCCGAGCCGTTGGCGAGGCCGTTCGGATGCGCATCGGAATGGGAGCGCAGGAGCAGCAGGGCCGAGGACAGGGCCCCGCACGCCACCACGACGATGTCGGCGCTATAGCGCTCCTCTTCGCCGTCGCGGGTGACGTGGACGGAGGTCACCCGGCGCCCCGACGCATCCGTCTCGAGGCGCGAGACGTAGGCGTTGACCAGGAGGGTGACGTTGTCGTGGGCGGCGAGGGTCGGGTCGACGGTCATTACCTGGGCGTCGGCCTTGCCGTTGAGGAGGCAGGGGAACCCGTCGAAGGCGTCGCAGCGGATGCAGGTGCTCGTCGGCGTCGGGCGGCCGTTCCGCTCGTCGAGCTTGATGCCCAGCGGCAGGTGGAACGGGTGGAGGCCGTGCTTCGCCCAATCGTCCGAGAGCTGCTGGATGCGCGGCTCGTGGGAGACGGCGGGATGGTCGTAGGGCGCGCTCGCCCACGGCTCGGTGGGGTCCTCGCCCCGGCTGCCATGGACGGCGAACAGGCGCTCGGCTTGCGTGTAGTAGGGCTCGAACGCGTCATAGCCCAGGGGCCAGGCGGGGGAGACGCCGTCGACGTGGCGCACGGCCTCGAAGTCGCGCTCGCGCATCCGCAGCAGGGCCGCGCCGTAGACCTTCGAGTTGCCCCCGACATAGTAGTGCAGGGCCGGGCTGAAGCTGCGCCCGTCTCCGCCGTACCATGTCTCCTTGGCCTGGTAGGCGCCGTCGACGAACACGGTCTTGGCACTCCAGTTCGCCTGCGAGCGGGGCAGGTAGTCGCCGCGCTCCAGGAGCAGGATGCGCTTGCCGGTTCGGGCGAGACGCGCCGTCAGCGAGCCGCCGCCGGGACCGCTGCCGATGACGATGACGTCGTAACGATCCTGGGACATGGGGAGCCTTGCCGGAGCGGCATCGGGAGCGGGTGTTCGAAACGGCCAACGTAAGCCCCTCTGGCCCGTTCCGCGCTGCATTGCACACGGAGGCGCGAGGTGGCGCAACCGCTCCGGCGGCGAGACGTTGGACAGGGCGTGGCGCGCCCAGCGCCGCACCGACCGGACGAGGCC
>NZ_VRUZ01000111.1:0-12391 GCF_008039485.1 Methylobacterium sp. WL69
GAGCGTGCATCCGGGGCCGGGGGTGCCGATGGCGGCCCAGTCGGGGCGGCTCGCGGCGGACAGCCTGCTGGCGGACCGCGCCACCGCCCGCGCTTCGACACGCCCGTCGGCCGTGGCGGCTATGTCTGGTGGTACGTCGATGCCCTGAGCGCCGACGGCCGCCAGGGGCTGACCATCATCGCCTTCATCGGCTCCGTGTTCTCGCCCTACTACGCCTGGGACCCGAGCCGCGACCCGTTCCGGCACTGCGCCGTCAACGTCGTCCTCTACGGGGAGCGGTCGAACCGGTTCTGCATGACCGAGCGCGGGCGCCGCGCCGTGTCGCGGGACGCGACGCACCTCGCCATCGGCCCGAGCGATCTCGCCTGGGACGGCACCACCCTCACCATCACCCTCGACGAGGTGACGGCACCGATCCCCTCGCGGGTGCGCGGCACCGTGCGGGTGCGCCCCACGGGCCTCACCCCCGGCCCGTTCACCCTCGACGCCGGGGGCCAGCACCGCTGGTGGCCGATGGCGCCGTCCTCGCCCGTGGAGGTCGCGCTCACCGAGCCGGCGCTTTCCTGGACCGGCACGGCCTATTTCGACACCAACCACGGAGACACGCCCCTGGAGGACGCCTTTTCGGACTGGACCTGGTGCCGGGCCGACCTCACGGACGGAGCCGCGATCCTCTACGACGTGCGGCGGCGCGATGGCACCGTCCAGAACCTGTCCCTGCGCTTCGACGGCACGGGGGCGCCCCGCGACATGGACCCGCCCCGCCCCGCCGCCCTGCCGCCGACCCGCCTGTGGCGCATCCCGCGCGCGACCCGCAGCGACGACGGCGCGGCCCGGGTTGCGCGGACCTTCGAGGACACGCCGTTCTATGCCCGCTCCCTGCTGGAGACGCGGCTGTGCGGGCAGGCCGTGCGCCCGGTCCACGAGAGCCTGTCGCTGGACCGGTTCAGGAACCCCCTGGTGCGCTGGATGCTGCCGTTCCGGATGCCGCGCCCGCTCGGGTGACGCGGGCGTCGACACCTAGCGACGCAGGGGGCTGGCTCACGAATCGCCGGCCTCGGCTTCCGCGCGGGACGCCGCCTCGCGGTCGCGGCGGATGCCGCGCTTGAGTGCCACCAGCTGCCAGATCGCCAACCCGAGGGCCACGGCGAAGACGAGGCAGATGTCGAGGGCGGCGAAGAGCGAATCGCTCACGTGACCGCGTGCGGGGCGCCCTCGGGGGCGAAGCCGGACCCCGAAAACGACTCGCGCTCGCGCAGGGTCTCGACGAGGTCGAGGACGCGGGCGATCTGGCCGGGCACGTCCCACCAGGCCGGCCCGGCCGGGACCGGCTCGGCGGCCACGGCTTCCACGAGGAACGCGACCTCGGCCAGGGGCGGCGCGTCGCGTTCCGTCGGGCGCGCGAAGGACGGCGCCAGGGTGGCGCGGGCCAGAAGCACCGCTTTCCGCCGCCCGTCGACGCGGGCGCGGGCGCTCACGGGATCGAGGCCCCGGCGCTCCAGTTCGCGGCCGATTTCGGCGTAGATGAGCCGGGCCGCGCGGATCGCCGGGCGGCAGGTCCGCGGCAGGCCGGAGAGGCCCGCCTCCGAGCGGGCGTAGAGGAGGTCCGCCGCCGCGAGCAGCCGGGCGACGACCCCCGCCAGGGCCGGGCTCGGGCGCGGGTCGGCCAGGAACGCATCCGGGTCGATCCCGGCTTGTCTCAGCCAGTCGACGGGCAGGTAGAGCCGGCCGGCGCGGGCATCCTCGCCGACATCGCGGGCGATGTTGGTGAACTGCATGGCGACTCCGAGGTCGCAGGCCCGGGCGAGGGTGGCGGGGTCGCGTGACCCCATGATCAGGGTCATCATCGCGCCGACGCTGGCAGCGACCCTGGCCGCGTAGGCGGTGAGCTCGGAGAGCGTCGCGTAGCGCCGGCCCTCTCCGTCCCAGGCCAGCCCCTCGATGAGCGCCATCGGCAGGGCCTGCGGGATGGCGTGGGCGACGACGAGGTCGGCCAGCGCCCGGTCGGCGGGGGCGTCGGCGGGGCGTCCGTCATAGGCGCGGGACAGGCGCGCGGACAGGCGCGCCACGGCCGCATTCCGGGCCGCAGGCGCCACGTCGTCGACGGCGTCGTCGGACAGGCGGCAGAAGGCGTAGAGCCCGTAGGCCGGGCGCCGGACATGGGCCGGCAGGAGGGCGGAGGCGGCAAAGAAGCTGCGCGAGCCCGCCCGGATCGCGGTCCGGCAAGCGGCCCGGTCGGCCGCGTCGGCGTGGGGCGTCGCCCACAGGGGCGGTCGGTCGGGGTCCGGTACGGCCCAGAAGGACGGCCTGACGGCCTCAGGCGAAGACGCGCGCATCCGGCACCACGGAATCGAGGACTCGGGCAGACGACAGGACGCCGGGCAGCCCGGCACCCGGATGGGTGCCGGCCCCGACGAGGAAGAGGTTGCGCACGTTCTCGGACGCGTTGTGCGGCCGGAACCACGCCGATTGCGTCAGCACCGGTTCGAGGCCGAAGCCCGACCCACGAAAACTCAGAAAATCGCTGGCGAAGTCGGCCGGGGTCGTCACTTTCGACGTGACGAGGGAATCCGAGAGTCCCGGCATCACGGTGGCCTCCAGATGCCGGGCGATGGCCTGCCGGTAGGGCTCGGCCAGCGCCGCCCAGTCCTGGCCGCCGTCGAGGTTCGGCACCGGCGACAGCACGTAGAACGCGTCGCATCCGGGCGGGGCTAGCAGCGGGTCGGTGGCCGTGGGCCGGTGCAGGTAGAGGCTGAAATCCTGCGCCAGACGCTTCTTCGTGAAGATGTCGTCGATGAGGCCGCGATAGCGCGGACCCATCAGGATGGTGTGGTGGGCGACATCCGGAAATTTCTTGCGCGTACCGAAGTACCAGACGAACAGACCCATGGAGGAATGGGCGCGCCTGAGCCGCCGGGTATTCCAGCGCTTGGCGGTACCGCCGAGCAAAGTCCCGTAGGTGAAGGCCGAATCGGCGTTCGACACGACGATGGCGGCCGGAATCGTTTCGCCGTCCGCCAGGGTGACCCCCGTGGCCTTGCCGCCGGTTACGGCAATCCGGGCGACGTCGGCGCCGTAGCGCAGCGTTCCGCCCTGCCCCCGGATGAGGTTGCACAGGCCGTCGACGAGGCGGCCGGTGCCGCCCATGGCGAAGTGGACGCCCCAGCGCCGTTCCAGGTGGGCGATGAGGCAGTAGATCGCGCTCGCCCGGAACGGGCTGCCGCCGATGAGGAGCGGGTGGAAGGAGAAGATCGTCCGCAGGCGCTCGTTGCGGATGTAGCTCGCCACGAGGTCGTAGACCGAACGGTGTCCACCGAGCCGCAGCAGGCTCGGCATGATCCGCAGCATGTCGGTGACCGATGAGAACGCCACGTGGCCGAGTTCCTCGAATCCGACCCGGCAGATCGCCTCGGAGCGGGCCATGAAGGCCTCGTAGCCGGCGACATCCTGGGGCGAGAACTTCGCCACCTCGGCCCGCATGGCGGCGACGTCGCCGCCGTAGTCGAAGGTGGCGCCGTCGTCGAAGCGGATGCGGTAGAACGGCCGCATGGGGGCGAGGGTCACATCCGCGTCCATGCGCCGGCCGCACAGGCGCCACAGCTCCTCGAACAGGAACGGTGCCGTGACGATGGTGGGGCCGGCGTCGAAGGTGAAGCCGTCCTGGCGGTGGACGCGGGCGCGGCCGCCGGGCTGCTCCAGGCGCTCCAGCACCGTCACGCGGTAGCCCCGGGCGCCGAGGCGGATCGCCGCCGCCAGACCGCCGAAGCCGGAGCCGATCACCACCGCGTGCGGGCGCGGATCGGGGCTCGTCACGGGGGTCGGCATGTCGGCGAGTGTCAACATAAAATGACACTAATCCGCGTCCGCGGGGGGGCGCAAGCGCTGTTTTAGGCCTCTGCCGCGGCGCGGGCCGGACTGAGCTGGCGGATGATCCCGGCGACGGCCTCCGGCGCCTCCTCGTGGGCGAGGTGGCCGAGGTTGCGCAGCAATTCGACCCGCGCGTGGGGCAGGCGCTTTTGCAGGGCGAAGGCGGTGTCGGGCGAGATCGCCCGGTCGGCGCCGCCCACCACCAGGGTCGTCGGCACGGTGAGCCGGGAGATGGCGCGGTACAGGGCCGCCAGATCCCAGTTCGCCATCATGCCGAGCGCCCCGGCGACGTGGCCGGGGCAGCGGAACAGGCGCCGGTAGAGGTCGAGTCCCTGGGCGTCGAGGCGCGAGCCGGTGCCACGGATGAGGCGCTCCACCGCCGGGCGGTCGGCGGTCCAGGCGAAGATTCGCGGCGTCACCGAATTGAGGAACAGCATCCGGGCGAGACTCGGGAACAACACGGATGCGAGGCCGGGAAACGGCGTCAACGCCCCGTTGAGGGCGACGAGGTGGCGGGGGGCGAGGCCGTCGAGGCAGAGCCGGACGAGGAGCGCGGCCCCGGCCGAGTGGCCGACCACCACCTCCGGCGCCAGTTCGAGGGTGGAGAGGAGATCGCCGACCGCCGCCGCCATGCCGGGCAGGGACAGGCGGTTCGATGGCAGCGGATCGGTGAAGCCGTGGCCGGGCAGATCCGGCGCCACCACGAAGAAATCCTGCGCCAGCAGGGGCGCGAGGCCGCGCCAGGAATGGGTCGCCGCGCCGGTGCCGTGCAGGAGCAGGAGCGCGGGGGCGTCCCGGTTCCCGAAGGTCTGGACGTGCCAGGTCAGGCCGGAGGCTTCGACGAAGCGGCTGGCGTCGCGGTGGGGCCAGTCCGCGCCTTCACGCTCGAAGGCGGGTCGGTCGCTCGGCGCGGGCATGGTCGCTCCCTCAGGTGGCCGCCCGGATGGCGGCGCTCATCGCCCCCGCATCGGCGTAGGGCAAGGGGAGGTAGCGCGCGCCCATGGCCTCGGCGAGGCGGCGGGCGGTGTCCTGCGGCCGGGCGGCGGTGTCGATGAGGATGGTGCGGATGCCACCCGTGCGTAAGGCCGTGGCGGCGCAGAGCGCATCCGCCCCCGCCTGCGCCCGGCCGGCGACGCCCGAGCGGGCGACGTTGGCGCGCCCGTCGGTGAGCACCACCACCACCGGCGTGCCCCCGCCCCGGTGCACGGTGCGGGCGAGCTCCGCCGCCGCGTCGAGGCCGGCGGCCAGCGGCGTGCCCCCGCCGCCCGGAAGGGCGTTGAGTCCGCGCCGGGCCCGGGCCAGTGCGCGGGTGGGCGGCAGGATGAGGTCGGCGCGCGTCCCGCGAAATGCCAGGACGGCGACGCGGTCGCGGCGGGTGTAGGCCTCGGCGAGCAGCAGCTCGACGGCGCCCTTGGCCTCGGCGAGGCGCTCCAGGGCGGCCGAGCCCGAGGCGTCGACGGCGAAGATCGTCGTGGTCTGCGTGCGCTGGACGAAGCGGGCGATGCGCAGGTCCTCCGGCCGGATCCGGATGCGCCGGGGCTCGCCCTCCCTCTGGCGCAGGCGCTGCCAGGGGGCGGCGGCGCGCAGGGTCTCGACGAGGGCGAGGCGCCCGTGGCGCGGATCGCCGGCGCGCGCGCTCAGGGGCCGTCCGGCGTGGCGCGCGGCGGCGGCGACGCCCGCCTTGCCGGCGCGGGGCAGGCGCGGGCGGGCCCCGGCCGCGAGGAGCCTGGCGAGGAGGCCGGGTGGCAGGGCGCTGCGCGCGGCCTCGACCATGCGCTCGTCGAGGGGGGCGGGATTCCGCGCGTCCTGTCCGGCACTGGAGTCCGGTTCGGGGGCCGACTCCGTCTCCGGCTCGGGCGTCTCTTCTTCGGGGGCTTGCGCGGGCATCCGCGTCGCCCGCGGGCCGAGGACGAGGCGGGCGGCCAGGACGGTGTCGCCCTCGCCCGGAGCATCGCGCCCCCCGAGACGGGCCAGCAGCCGCGCGACCCGGGCGGCCAGGAGCGGCCCGCGGAGCGAGACCACGCCGAGCGCGTCGGCGGCCTGGCACAGGGCGGCGAGGGCGTCCTCGCCCGGCGGGCCGGTCTCCGCGACGGGGGGCGGTTCCTCCGGCGGGACCGCGTCGCGCCAGGGGATGTCCGTGAGGTCGACGTGGAAGGCGAGGCGGTCGGCGAGGGCGTCGGGTACGCGCTCGTCCTCGCCCTGGCCCTCGTCGAGGAGGATCACCCCGAGGCGGGCCGGGCGGCATTGGCCGACGCCGTCGCGCTCCACCCGCACGGTGCCGTCGTCGAGGACGGCGGCGAGGCGGGCCGCGAGGCCGGGCGACAGGCGCTCAGCCATGGGCACCACGAGCAGCCCGCCATCGGTCTCGGCCAACAGCCCGGTCTCGGCGACGGGACGTCCCGCCGCGAGGGTGGCGGGCAGGTCGAGGCCGCCGAGCAGGCGCGCATCGGTGATGCTGCCCGGCATCCGCCGGATCGGCCGCCAAGCCGGCAGGGTGTTCTGCAGGATTGCGAGCCAGGCGTCACGCACCGGCCCCGCCCCGGCGCGCACCACCACACCGCCGATCCCGTGCGGATCGGCCGCCGCGAGGCGCGCCACCAGCACCGCGTCGGCCCAGGTGGTCACGCGGCGAACACCTCCGCCACGGCCCGCGCCACCCGCGCGGTGGAGCCGGATTCGTCGAGCGGGTTGCGGCGCAGGCGATGGCGCAGGGACGCGGGTGCGATGCGGGCGAGGTGGTCGATGCCGACGGTGTCGGCGGCCTCGAGGGCGGCGAGCGCCCGGGCCGTGCGCATGAGGGTGAGTTCGCCGCGCAGGCCGTCGGTGCCGAGGGCGAGGCACAGGCGCGCGGCCGCCTCCAGGGTGGCGTCCGGCACGGTGAGCGAGGGCAGGTACGCGCGGGCGCGGTTGAGGGTCTGGCGGATCGTGGCGTCGGCCTCGGCGTAGGCGGCGCAGAACGCCTCAGGGTCGCGCTCGTAGGCGTCGCGCCGGCGCACCACGTCGATGCGGGTGGGGAGATCCATCGGCGTCGTCACCTCGACGGCGAGGCCGAAGCGATCGAGGAGCTGGGGCCGCAACTCGCCCTCCTCCGGGTTGCCGCTGCCCACCAGCACGAAGCGGGCGGGATGACGGATGCTGAGGCCCTCGCGCTCGACGGTGTTCACGCCCGACGCCGCCACATCGAGGAGGAGGTCGACGAGGTGATCGTCGAGGAGGTTGACCTCGTCGATGTAGAGGAAGCCACGGTTGGCCCGGGCCAGCAGCCCCGGCTCGAACGCCTTCTGCCCGTGGGCGAGCGCCCGTTCGAGGTCGAGGGCGCCGACCACCCGGTCCTCGGTGGCGCCGAGGGGCAGGTCCACCACCGGCACCGGGACGCTGTGAGCCTCGAGGCCGCCGGCGTGGTCGCGGCAGCGGTGGCAGAGATCGCCCGGCCGGGCGGGATCGCAGGCATAGGGGCAGCCGACCACCGCCCGCATGGGCGGCAGCAGGGCGGCGAGGCCCCGGATCGCCGTGGACTTGCCCGTGCCGCGATCGCCGAAGACGAGGACGCCGCCGACGGACGGGTCCACGGCCGCGATGAGCAGCGCCTGGCGCATCTCGTCCTGGCCGACGATGGCCGAGAACGGGAAGGTCGGGGCCGCCGCGCGCGGAGTCGCGGCCGCGTGGGCTGCGCCGTTCGGCTTCGGCCGCGGGGGGCGTCCTTCCGTCCGAATGGCGCCGGGCTTCGCGTTGAGGGGCGAGACGGAGGCCGGTTCACGGGACATCGCGTGGGTCGATCCGTTGACGATCATAGGGCTGCCCCTTTGTCTCGACGCGTCGTGCGCCTCCTCCCCGCGAGGGCGGAGACCCTACTCCGCCGCCGCGCGCTCGACGCCCATCCGACCCCAGATGGCGCTGAGCGCGTCCACCAGATGGCCGATGTCGGCATCCGTGTGGAGCGGCGACGGGGTGATGCGCAGGCGCTCGGTGCCGCGCGGGACCGTGGGGTAGTTGATCGGCTGGACGTAGATGCCGAACTCGTCGAGCAGGGTGTCGCTGATCGCCTTGCACAGCACGGGGTCGCAGACCATGACCGGCACGATGTGGCTGTCGTTGGGCAGGTACGGGATGCCGGCCGCATCCAGGCGCGCGCGGACGGCGGCGACCCGCTCCTGGTGCCGCGCCCGCTCGGTGCCGCTGGCCTTGAGGTGGCGGATGCTGGCGGCCGCGCCCGCCGCCACGGCGGGGGGCAGCGAGGTCGTGAAGATGAAGCCCGAGGCGAAGCTGCGGACGAAGTCGCAGAGCTTGGCCGAGGCGGTGATGTAGCCACCATGCACCGCGAACGCCTTGCCGAGCGTCCCCTCGATGACATCGAGGCGGTGGGCGAGGCCGTCGCGCTCGGAGATGCCGCCGCCGCGCCGTCCGTAGAGGCCGACCGCGTGGACCTCGTCGAGGTAGGTGAGCGCGCCGTGCGCCTCGGCGACGTCGCAGATCTCCGCGATGGGGGCGATGTCGCCGTCCATGGAGTAGACCGATTCGAAGGCCACGAGCTTCGGGCGCGACGGATCGACGAGGCGCAGCTTGCGGTCGAGGTCCTCCGGATCGTTGTGGCGGAAGATGTGGCGCTCGGCCCGGCTCGCCTTGATGCCCTCGATCATCGAGGCGTGGTTCTCCGCGTCCGAGAACACGGCGCAGTTCGGCAGCTTGCCCGCGAGGGTGCCGAGCGCCGCCCAGTTCGAGACGTAGCCGGAGGTGAACAGGAGCGCGGCCTCCTTGCCGTGGAGGTCGGCCAGCTCCTGCTCCAGCAGCACGTGGTAGTGGTTGGTGCCGGAAATGTTGCGGGTGCCGCCGGCCCCGGCGCCGCAGCGGTCGAGGGCCTCGTGCATGGCGCCGAGCACCGCCGGGTGCTGACCCATGCCGAGATAGTCGTTGGAACACCACACGGTCACCGGGCGGGTGCCGCCGGGGCTGTGATGGGTGGCGTGGGGGAAGCGGCCGTTGTGGCGCTCCAGGTCTGTGAACACCCGGTAGCGGCCCTCGCGGTGGAGGCCGTTGAGCTCGGCGGCGAAGAAGTCTTCGTAATTCATGCCTGTCCCCTTCCCGTTTTTATGGTGGTCTTTGCGATCGTGACGTTCAGCCTACGGTTTCGCGCGCCTCCCGCCCCCTTGCGGGCAGGGGCGGTGCCGGGGCGGTCGCGCCATACTCGGCCCCACCCGCTCCGCGGGAGGGTGAAGCGAGCGCGTCGGTCGCCTTCCCCGGCAGGCTCCAGGCCCACAGGGCGGCCGAGGGCAGGGGCAGCATGAGGAAGCCGTGCTCCAAGGTGGCCAGCGCCATCAGGGTGGTGACGATGGTGAAGCCGACGCGTTCGTGGGCGTCGAGTCCCTCCCCGAGGGCGGCCCCGGCCAGCCACACGGTGCCGAGGCCGGCCAGGACGACGGAGACGGGGAACAGCGGGTTCATCGCCCGGTTGCGCAGGAAGCCGGCGAGGTAGGCGAGGTGTGCCGGCAGGAACTCGGCGTTGAGGTTGCGCACGCCGAGGAACATGTTGAGCCGGGCCGAGAGGTTCATGGCGGCCAGGATGAGGTAGGTCCACAGGGCGAAGCGGTTGGGGCCGCCCCAGGTCAGCCAGAGGATCGCCAAGCCGCCGGCGATGATGGCCGCCTCGTGCCACAGGCTGGTGGCGAGCGCCGCCCGGAAGCGGGCGAAGCCCCGGGCGCCCGGCGGACACGCCTGCGTGCGCGGCCCGGAGACGAAGCCCATGTAGTAGCTCATCTCCTGCCAGCCCCAGACCAGGAGCGCGCCGGTGAAGGCGGTGTAGGCCCCCGCCTCGCTGGTGTCCGCGGCGCTGGCGCCGATGGCCCACAGGGCCCCGGCCAGCACCAGGGTGCCGCCCGCCATGCTCCAGGGATGGGTGGCACGCGGGCGGTGATCGAGCAGGATGATGAGCCCGGTGGAGAACCACCAGATCACCACCGCGTAGAGGGCGGGGACGGCGTGGGCGGCCATCGCCCTACCAGACCGGCTCGAGGCGGATTTCGGTGGGCATCGGGTTGTCGAGGGTCGGCAGCGCGTAGAGCCGGGCGAAGTTCACCGCCGAGGCCGCGATCCAGGCGCCGTGCTTGAGCTTACCCAGGAGGCCGCCCTGCGCCTTGGCGTCGGCGATGCCGTTGGAGCAGGCGAGCAGCCGGTCGAGGGCCCGCTTGAATTTCGGGTTCTCAAGGTCGAGGGTCAGCGGGAAGGTCTGCTTCGAGATCTCCGAGGTGATGCGGAAGACCTTGAAGTCGTAGTCGGTCGGATCGACGCCGAGGGCCTTGTGGAAGGCCGGTCGGCAATGGTCGCGGACATACATGGTCGCGAACACGGCGAGCAGGAAGAACTTGATCCAGTAGCGGTTCAGGCCCGAGGTGAGCTTCGGGTTGGCGCGCATGAGCAGGGCGAAGGCCTCGCCGTGGCGGAACTCGTCGTTGCACCACTTCTCGAACCATTTGAAGATCGGGTGGAAGCGCCGCTCCGGATGGCGCTCAAGCTCGCGAAAGATGGTGATGTAGCGGGCGTAGCCGATCTTCTCCGAGAGGTAGGTGGCGTAGAAGATGAACTTCGGCCGGAAGAAGGTGTACTTCTTCGACTTCGTCAGAAAGCCTAAGTCCACGCCGATGCCGAAATCCTTCAGCACGTCGTTGATGAACCCGGCATGGCGGGCCTCGTCGCGGCTCATGAAGCCGAACAGCTCGCGGATGTCGGGGTTTTTGGCGCGCTTTCGCATCTCGGCGTAGAGCACGCAGCCCGAGAATTCGGCGGTGATGGACGAGACCAGAAAGTCCATGAACTCCTTGCGCAGCTCCGGGTCGAGGCCGGACATGTCGGCGTCGAAATCGGAATTGCGGGTGAAGTGGCGCTTGTTCGGGTCGTCGCGCAGCTCGGCGATGAGCTTGTCCCAGTCCTGGCGCACGGGCTCGACGTCGGTGCGGTCGAGCTCCGCGAAATCGGTGGTGTAGAAGCGCGGCGACAGGAAGGTGGTCTCGTGCGCGGCCTTGGTGCCCTCGTTCATCGGGAGTTTGGGCTTCACGGTCTGATGCTGGATCGAGACGGTCACAGGCGCCTCCTCTCGGAAAAGCTGACTTCGTAGAGTTCAGTGAGTTCGAGGTGGCCGGCGAGCTTGGTCCAGAGCCGCTCCAGGCGCCCGGCCCGGATCACCGTGGCGGTGCGGCGCACCATGAGCCGCTCGCCGTATGGGACGCTCACGGGGGAATCGTGGACCAGGACCTCGTCGCCGGGCTCGATGTCGAAATCGGCGTCGAGGGTGACGTGGGCGTGGAGGCTCTCGGGCGTCTGCTCGATCTCCACGGTGCAGGGCACCTCGACGGTGGTGCGGCCGTTCAGCCAGGCGATCATCGGGCGGCTCCGGGCTCAGGCAGGAGTCGCGCGAATGCGACGAAGTTCGAGGGGCCGAAGGCACCGAGATTGACCGCGCGGCCGGTGAGCTCGTCGTCGAGCTGCAGGCTGCCGTCGTCGAAATGGGTGAGGCGGAACGGCGCCTCCCGGCCGAGGCCGGCTCGTAGGCGGGCTTGGCCGAAGCCCCGCAGGGTGGCGCGCATGAAGTTGTCCTGGCCCGGCTCGACGGTGGCGACGAGGGTGCCCCGCGCCGCGTCGCGCAGGAGGATCGCGCCGTCCGGCCGGTCCTCGGCGGTGAGGCGCAGGGTGCGGACGGGTTGGGTCGGGGGCATCCGCGTGAGGCCGACGCCCTCGTGCCGGGCGAGGCCGACGGTGCCGAGGGCGAAGGCGATGAGGAGGCCGGCGCCGACGGGAAACCAGGTCTCCTTGCCGAAGGGGGCGTTCAGCGTGCGTCCGCTCATGGGACCCTCCTTCAGCTGGCGGTGGCGAGGCGCGGACCGCGCGCGCGGGGCCGGATCACCGGGTTTGCGGCCTCTTCGTCGACCTCGCGGGCGGCCGAGAGGGCGCGGGCGAGGATCGCCGCGACGGAGGCCGCGTCGGGCACCGAGCGCATCATCGGTTCGGGGCGCGTCACGTGCCAGGGCCGGGCATGGGGCCAGAGGTGGAGATAGGCGACGCGGTTCCCGGGCTTCACCGCGAGGGCGAGGTCGCCGCTGCCGTCGGAGAAATGCCGGCAGCCGGCCCCGTCGACGAGGCCGAAGGGCAGGTTCAGGGTCATCGGCAGGGCGATGCCGACCCGCATCACCACCCGGCGGTTGGTGATGGTGTAGGTGGTCGAGCGCGCCGAGAGCCAGCCGAGGAGGCAGAGCAGGCCGACGGCGCCGGCGCCGATGGCGAGGGTCGGCCCGGCGGCGAAGGCGGCCTCGACGGGGCGGCCTTCGGCCGCGAGGGGCACGGCCGCCCAGAGGGCCAGTCCGGCGAACCACAGGCCGACGAGGCGGACGTGGAGGGCGCGGAGCGCGATGGCGAGGCCGCCCGGGCGGCCCTGCCAGAGGATGTGCTCGCCGGCGGGCAGGGGGGCCGGCAAGCCGGGCGGCGCGTCGAACCGGTTGGCGGGGACGCCGTGGGGCGGTTTGCGGGCTCGGGTCACAGG
>NZ_VRUZ01000112.1:0-11952 GCF_008039485.1 Methylobacterium sp. WL69
GCCGGAGACGGGGCCGGGGCCGACGAGGCCGGCGAGGGCCGCCCCGCTCAGGGTGCCCTCCCCGGCGATGGACGCCGCCCCGCCCTGGCGCGACAGGGTGACGGCGCCGGTGAGCCGCCCGCCCGCCAGGGTGCCGGCGAGGTCGGACAGGCCGAGCGTCCCGTCCTCCAGGCGCGCCGTCAGGGTGGTGCCCGTGGCGACGTGGCCGCGCCCGAGGTCGAGACTCTCGACGCCGAGGGCGAGGACCATGCGCGGGCGCAGGGCGGGCGGGGCGGCGAAGCGCGCGAAGGCCGCGTCGGCGCCGGATCGCCCCTCGGGCATCACCAGGGCGGCGGCGAGGGCCGGCACGGACAGGCGGCCGAGGCTGGCCCAGCCGGTGATCTCGCCCCCGGGGGCGATCCCGATTTCGGCCGACACGGCACCGCCGGCGAGGCGCCCGGCCACCGCCACGCGGGCCTCGTCGCCGGCCCGCGACAGGCCGAGGGTGAGGTCGGCGGGCAGGGTCGCGGGGATCGGCGCGGTGCCGCCCAGGACCCGCAGGAACGGCGCGAGATCGGGGCTGCCGAGGCGGATCTCGCCGGTGTGCGGAAGGCCAAGTCCGGCTTGGCCCTCCAGCAGGATCGGTCGGGTGGTGGCGAGGGTGAGGTCGGCCACCGTCCCGGTCACCCGGAGGGCGAGGCCCGCCGCGTCGCCCTCGGCCCCGGCGGCGCGGGTGCCGGAGAGGTGGAGGCGGGCGGGTCCGGCGAGCCCCGCCCCGCCGGCGCGGCCGAACCACGTGGCGGCGGAGGGGGCCGCCAGGGTGAGGTCGAGCTGGCCGATGCGGCCGGCCCGGCTCACGAGGTCGAGGTCGAGGCTGCCGCCCGCCGCCGTCCCCTTGGCCGTGGTGCGCAGGGTGTCGGCGGCGCCCGCCTCACGCTCCAGGGTCACGCCGAGGTCGAGGCCGCCGTCGCGGAACGCCTGCGGCACGAGGCGGGCCTCGGCGATCCAGACCTTGTCGAGGAGGGCCAGGAGGGGCGCGGCCACGGGCGCCGAGACCCGGCCGGCGATGCGCCCGGCCCCGTCGGCGCCGATGCGGCCGGACAGGCTGGCCTTGGCCCCGGCGAGGTCGGTGACGTCGAGGCTGTCGATGGCGAGACTCGCCCCGTCCGACTGGATGCTGGCCGCGATGGTGCCGTTGCCGGAGCTCGCCGGGCCGTAGCGCACGTCGCGGGCCTGGAGCACGAGGCCGAAATCGTGGCCCCGGAGGTCGGCCAGGGCCCCGCTGAACGACGGCAGGGCGGCGATGTCGATCCCCTGCGCGGCGAGCTGCGCGTCGACGCGCCCGCGGGTGCCGGCCTCGGGGGCGCGGTAGCGGGCATTGCCGGTGACCCGCGCCGGGCCGAGGTCGAGGCGGAGGTTGCGCAGGGACACGGACGGGGGCGCCGCCGACAGGTCGGCCGAGGCCCGGATCGGGCGCCCGTCCATGAGGGCGATGCCCGGTCCCTCCAGGCCGAGCTTGCCGAGGTAGCGGCCGAACCCGTCCGAGGCCGGGGCGTCGAGGGCGAGGGTCCCGGTGAAGCGGGGGGCCGGCTCGGCGTCGATCTCGCCGGACGCGCTCAGGGTCGCGGCCCCCGGCGCCGTGGCGGAGAACCGCTTCAGCACGAGGCCGCCCGAGCGCTCGAGGGTGCCGGCGAGCGCCAGGTTCGACCAGTCGTCGAGGCCGAGGGCGAGGCTCTCGATGGCGAGCTCGACGTCGACGCTCACGGGCAGGTGGAGGCCGGCCCTCGGCGGGCCGCGGGCCAGGAGGGCCTGGCCGGCGGCCGAGAGCAGGAAGGCGTCGAGGTCGAGACGGCGCGCGCCGAGCGCCAGGGCGGCGCGGCCGTTGCGCAGGTCGACCCGGCCGGTGCCCGACAGGCGCAGGGCCCGCCCGCCCGGATCGATGTCGAGGTCGAGGGACTTGAACCGGGCGACGGCGCCCCGCGCGGTGAACGCGCCGCCGACGGAGACCGGCAGGTAGGCGCCGGCGGCCTGGGACGGCGGGCCGACGACGAGGCGGGCCGTGCCCTCGGCCTGGGGGATCACCGCGCGCTCGGCCGGACCGGCGGCCCCGGCGACGTCGGCGAGGGAGAGGGTCGCGTCGATCTCCGCATAGGGCCGGGTGTCGCCGCCGGCCGAGAGCTTGACCGGCAGAATTCCCTCCGGCGTCGGCTCGCCGGTGCTGACCCGGAACGGGACGCCCCGGCTGGTGCCCTCCGCCCGCCACGGCCCGGTGAGGCGCGGGGCCGAGAGCCGCACGGCCTCGGCGTAGATCTGGTCGGTGCGGCCCGTGGCCGGCACCTGGGTGGTGACGAGGAGCTGGCGGACCTGGAGGTCCTCGATGGCGAGATCGCGCCCGGTCAGGCCGGCCGCGAGGTCGGCGGGCACCAGGATCGCCTCGCCCTCCGTCACCGGCAGGCGCAGCTCGGCCCGCCCGATCCGGGTCTCGGTGAACCGCACCGCGCCGGTGAGGAGGGGCGACAGGGCCACCTCCGCCTTGACGAAATGCAGATCGAGGCCGGGCTTGTCGAGGCGGGGCTTGTCGAGGCCGGGCTTGTCGAGGCCGGACTTGGCCGGCTGGTCCCCGAGGCGCAGGCGGTCGAAGCGCAGGCGCGGCGACGGCAGGAGCCGGACCTCGATGCGGCCCTCGCTGCGGGCGGGCAGGCCGAGCGACCGGGACACGGCGCCGTCGATGAGGCCGCGCTGGCCCTCCCACGCCACGAAGGGCGGAACCGCCAGGGCGGCGACGAGGAGGAGGACGACGAGTCCCGCCAGCGCGGTCAGGATGTCACGCACGCTCGTCTCGTTCCCCCGCGCCCCCGGAAGCGGGGCCGTTCCCACGGGAACCGGTCCCGTCCGAGGGGCGGCATATCACACCGGCCGGGGTTGTGTGCACCGGGGCCGTCGATCGGTCGCCGGGTCGGGCGACCGATCGACGGGACCCGCGAGGGCGACCGCTACCGCCGCGGGGCGACGATGCCCGGCCCGGCGTTGGGCTCCGGGCGGAACAGCTCGTTGCGCTGAATCTGCATCCGGTTCTGGCTGTTGTCGAATTGCTGCTGGGTCTGGACGCCCCGGATCTGGCTCTGGGTGTCGAGGCGCTCGTTCATGTTGCTGAGGCTGTTGGGGTTGCCCGAGGGCTGGGCGAGGGCCGGGCCGGCGCCCGCCACCAGCAGGGCGAGGCCCGCCAGGGCGCGGGCGGAGGGCAGTCGGGGCGAAACGGTCATGGCGAAGCCTCCCTGTGGGGCGATGCGTGTGCGGGGACGACGCCCGAGGCGAAAGCCGGGTTCCCGCGATGGCGCGTCGCGGGCCGCCCGCGCGCGCCCGACCCTCGACGCCGTTCGCGTTTTGGTCCAGGGATGCGGCATGACCCAACACCCCGACACGGCGGGGGCCTCGCGGCCGGTGCCCGACGCGCCCACCTCCATCGCCGCCCGCGCCATGGCCTCCCTCAGGCCGCAGGGCTCGCCCTACCTCGAGGGCCTGAACGACGAGCAGCGCCGCGCCGTCGAGGCCACGGACGGCCCCGTCCTCGTCCTCGCCGGGGCCGGCACCGGCAAGACCCGGGTGCTGACGACGCGCATCGCCCACCTCATCGCCACCTCCCGGGCGCGCCCCTTCGACATCCTGTCGGTGACCTTCACCAACAAGGCGGCGCGGGAGATGAAGCACCGCATCGGCGCCCTCATCGGCCCGGCCGGCGAGGGCATGCCGTGGCTCGGCACCTTCCACTCCATCGGCACCAAGATCCTGCGCCGCCACGCCGAACTCGTCGGCCTGCGCTCGGACTTCACGATTCTCGGCATGGACGACCAGCTGCGCCTGATGAAGCAGGTCATCGTCGACCAGAACATCGACGAGAAGCGCTGGCCGGCCCGGGCCCTGTCCTCGGCCATCGACGGCTGGAAGAACCGCGGTCTCCTGCCCGAGCAGGTGCCGCCCGGCGAGGCCCAGGCCTTCGCCTTCGGCAAGGGCGGCGCCCTCTACACCGCCTACCAGGCCCGGCTGCTCACCCTCAACGCCGCCGATTTCGGCGATCTCCTGCTGCTCTGCCTCAAGCTGTGGCGCGAGAACCCGGACGTGCTGGAAAACTACCAGCAGCGCTTCCGCTACATCCTCGTCGACGAGTACCAGGACACCAACGTCGCCCAGTACCTGTGGCTGCGGCTGCTGGCGCAGGGCCACCGCAACGTCGCCTGCGTCGGCGACGACGACCAGTCGATCTACGGCTGGCGCGGCGCCGAGGTCGACAACATCCTGCGGTTCGAGCACGACTTTCCCGGCGCCACCGTGGTCCGCCTGGAGCGCAACTACCGCTCCACCGGCCACATCCTCGCCGCCGCCTCCGGCCTCATCGCCAAGAACGAGGGCCGGCTGGGCAAGACCCTGCGCACGGAGGACGTGCCGGGCGAGAAGGTGACGGTAGCGGGCGCCTGGGATTCGGAGGAGGAGGCGCGCCAGCTCGCCGAGGCCATCGAGTCGCTTCAGCACAAGCAGCATCCCCTGTCCGAGATCGCCGTGCTGGTGCGGATCTCGGCGCAGATGCGCGAGATCGAGGACCGCTTCGTCCAGCTCGGCCTGCCCTACCGGGTCATCGGCGGCCCGCGCTTCTACGAGCGCGCCGAGATCCGCGACGCCCTGGCGTATCTCCGTGTCACGATGAATCCGTCCGACGACCTCGCCTTCGAGCGGATCTTCAACACCCCGAAGCGCGGCCTCGGCGACGCCACCCTGCAGATCCTGCACGGCTATTCGCGGGGCCAGGGCGTGCCCCTGCTCCAGGCGGCGCGCCTGCTCACGGAGACCGACGAGCTCAAGCCCCGCGCCCGCACGGGCGTCCGCGCCCTGGTGGAGAGCTTTTCGCGGTGGGCCCGGATGGTCGGCACCAAGCCGCATTCCGAGGTGGCCCAGACCATCCTGGAGGAATCCGGCTACACCGAGATGTGGCAGAAGGACAAATCCGCCGACGCCGCCGGGCGCCTCGAAAACCTCAAGGAGTTCGTGCGCTCCATGGAGGAATTCCCCGACATGGCCGCCTTCCTCGAACACGTCTCCCTGGTGATGGAGGCGAGCGAGCAGGAGGGCGCCGACCGGGTCTCGCTCATGACGCTGCACGCCGCCAAGGGCCTGGAGTTCGACACGGTGTTCCTGCCCGGCTGGGAGGACGGCCTGTTCCCGAACCAGCGGGCCCTGGACGAGAGCGGCCGGGCCGGATTGGAGGAGGAGCGCCGCCTCGCCCATGTGGGTCTCACCCGCGCCCGCAAGCGCGCAAAACTGTCCTTCGCCGTCAACCGGCGCATCCACGGCCTGTGGTCGTCCACGGTGCCGAGCCGGTTCATCGACGAATTGCCGGAAGGCAGCGTCGACGTCATCGACGCCCCGGCGCATTTCTCGGCCGGCGCCTCGCGCTTCGACCGCAACCCGACGCCGTTCGGCTCGTCCTACGGCACGCCGGGCTGGCAGCGGGCCCAGGCCGCCACCGCCAACACCGGCAATTTCGGGGGCGGCCCCTCCCGCAACCCGGCCAACCGGTCCGGCCCCCGTCAGATCGAGGGCGAGCTCATCGCGAAATCCACCGGCGCCCCCTCGGCCTTCTCCGTCGGCATGCGGGTGTTCCACACCAAGTTCGGCCCCGGCGACGTCGCGGCCGTGGACGGCAACAAGCTCACCGTCGATTTCGACAAGGCCGGGCAGAAGATGGTCTTGGACAGCTTCATCCAGCCGGCGTGAGCGGGGCGTCGTCCCCGCGCATCGCGGCGCTGCGTTCGCGTGCCTGCGTGACCGCGTAGACCGCAGGCGGCGATTGGCGTCCCGCATCCGCCCGGTGGCTGATATCGAGGGCCACACTGAGCCGGCCTCAAGCGCGACAGGTCCCCTCTCCTTCCAGGCAGAGCGATCGCAGATGATGGTCGCGGTCCAAAGCCGCCGCGGAAGAGAGTTGTCGACGAAGCGCCGCCCCCCGTGCGCATCCCCTCGCCCCGCTTGCGGGGAGAGGGACGCGTCTCCCCCCTGCCGGGGAGCGCGTCGAGGCGGCAGCCGACGGTGAGGGGGGGCGTCCGGATGAGGCTCCTCCGACGAAGCCCCCTCACCGTCGCTGCGGCTTCGCCTGCGCTTGCCGCAGGCACGACGAGGTGCCTGCGGCCCTCTCCCCGCAGGCGGGGAGAGGGGGATGCGCGCCTGCGGTCTGCACGAACGGGCGAGGGCTGCCCAAACGCATGCACCCATCTGCCATCGCCCTGCGCTTTCCGGGGACGCATCGGCGCCGCGACAAGAAATCTCTCCCGCGTCGCGCAGGTCCGGAACCGTGCGGACTTTCTACATCAATGCACGGGAATAATTGATCGTCATGCCGCCGTCGCTTCCGGCGCGGCATGGTGCGTGCAACCGTCGAGGGGCGGACGAAGACGGCGGACCGGCCATCCACAGGCAAGGTCCTCCCGGCGGGAACCGCCCACTTGCGGCCGAATTGGCTGGTGGCGGACACTGGTGTCCGGTCGAGGGAGCGTAAGAGCGTTCAAGGCAGAGGGTTTTCGGCGCGTCACGTTCAGCAGGTGCAGTTCAGATTGAGTCCGGTTGGCCAAGTCCAGGTGGAGTATTGATCGATGAAGAGACGGCGCACACGACTTGAACTGGTGGAAGATCGCCCGGTCCGGTTGCACCGGACCCGCTTCGACGAGGAACGCAACCTCAGCCCGATCCAGCCCCTCACCGACCGCCAGGCCCAGTACCTCGACGCCCTGGCCCTTCACAAGCAGGTGATCGTGCTCGGCCCCGCCGGCACCGGCAAGACCTACATCGCCGGCACCCGCGCGGCGGACCAGCTCCGCCAGCGCCGCATCGGCAAGGTGATCATCACCCGTCCCAACGTGCCGTCGGGTCGGTCCCTCGGCTACTTCCCCGGCACCCTGGAAGAGAAGATCGCCCCCTGGGTCGCGCCCCTGACCGAGACCATGAAGGAGCGCATGGGCGCGGCGGCCTTCGACATCGCGGTGAAGACCGGCGACATCGAGGTGGTGCCCTTCGAGGTGATGCGCGGGCGCACCTTCAAGAACTGCCTCGTGATCCTCGACGAGGCGCAGAACACCACCACCGCCGAGATCAAGATGTTCCTCACCCGCATCGGAGACGATTGCCAGGTGATCATCAACGGCGACGTGTCGCAGACGGATCTGCGCGAGACGTCGGGCCTGCGCACGGTGATCCATCTCATCAAGAGCCGGATGATGCCGATCCCCGTGGTGGAATTCACCCTGGACGATATCGTGCGCTCGGGAATTTGTGCTGATTGGGTGCGGGCTTTCGAGGAAACGAATCTCTGAGTCGCGGGTTATCAGCGGCGGGCTTCTGCGGGGCCCGCCGCTCACTCCGGTGCGCGCCACGTGTCCTTCACCCTCGAGGGCCGGACGCGCAGACCGGGCACCGCACTCGGACAAGACAACGGGAGTTCCACGTGAGGAAACTGACCTTCGCCATCGCCATGCTCGCCTCGCTCGGCGGCGCCAGCCTCGCCACCTCCGCCTCGGCCGCCCCCGGCGCGCCCATGGGCGTCACCGCTCCCGAGACCGTGTCCACCGTGCAGATGCGCATGGAGCGCCGGATGGAGCGCCGCATGATGCATCGGCGGATGGAGCGCCGCATGGAGCGTCGCCACATGCACCGCAAGATGATGCATCGCCGGATGATGCGCCGCATGTGATCGATCGCTTCGCGATCGAGACGGAAAGGGTCCCTCGCGGGGCCCTTTTTTCGTTCGGCGTGCGTGCCGCGGGACCGTAGGGGAGAGGGAGCCGATGCTTCAGCGCTTCCTTCAGCGATCGGTACGCGCGATCGGAGGTCGCGTTACAGCTTCAGCCGCTTGAACACCGGCTCGGGGATGGCCCGGATCACCAGCATCACCAGGGCCCAGACCGGGCGGACATAGGCCACGTCGCGGCGCTTCACCTCCGCATGGCGAAAGATCGCGGCGCCGACTTCGTGCGGCTCGGCCGTGAGGGGCTTTGGCAGGGGCATCCCCGCCGTCATCCGGGTGCGGACGAAGCCCGGTTTCACGGTGAGCACGTGGACGCCGTTCGCCGCCAGCCGGTTGCGCAGGCCCGACAGGAAGGCGGTGAAGCCGGCCTTGGCCGCGCCGTAGACGTAGTTCGAGGCCCGGCCGCGCTCGCCCGCCACCGACGAGACGCCCACCAGGGTGCCCGCGCCCCGCGCGGCGAAGCGTTCGGCGAACAGGCCGAGCAGCAGGGACGGCCCCTCGAAATTCGCGCGCATCACCGCGGCGGCCGCGCCGAGGTCGGACTGGGCGCGGGCCTGCTCGCCGAGCAGTCCGACGACGCTCACCACCGTGTCGGGCAGGCGCGGCAGGCCGTCGACGAAGGCGGCGAAGGCCGGCGTGTCGGTGATGTCGAGGGCCACGACCGGCACCGGCCGCCCCGTGCGCGCCGTCAGGTCGGCGGCGTTGCGGGCCGCCGCCGCCGGGTCGCGGGCGGCGAGGATCACGTCCCATCCGGCCTGCGCGTAGGCCAGGGCCGTGGCGTGGCCGATGTCGGAGGTGGCGCCGACGAGGAGCACGAGTTTTCGCGATACGGTGGGAGCGTTCTGGGTCATGCGGCCTCGGACGGGTTGGGGTGGGGCCGGAACGGCCGGATCGGCTTCCCCGGAGGAATGTCGGAGTGGGGCGCGGCGGCGCCGCTCCCCTGGGCGGCGGGGCAATCTCGTTCGGAACAGGGCAGACGGCATCCGGATGCGGGCGGGAGGCGCACCTGTGCTCCCTCTCCTGAAAGGAGAGGGCTGGGGTGAGGTGTGTGGGCTCTCCGAATAAGTCACACACCTCACCCTGTCCCTCTCCTTCCAGGAGAGGGGACCCGCGCTGCCCGCGAGATGTGTGAATGCCGTAGCCTTTCAGGAGAGGGGACCCGAGCATCCCGCGAGAGGTATGAAGACGAAAGCCTTTTGAGAGGGGGAGCCGGTCGTGCCGGGCGCCGACCACCGGTCCCATGAGAAACAGGGCGGATCGCCGGGCGCGCGCGCCCTCGACCCATTCACCGAACGCATCCGGGCGGGCCTTCACAGCCCCAACCGCCGCGACAGGCCGGAGGCGATCCTGCCGTCTGCGCCGAGGTCGCGCCGCAGGGCCCGGAACCGGGTCGCGGCGTCGCCGTAGCCGGCCTCGAAGGTGTCGCGGCTCTGGCGGGCGTCCTTGGCGAGGTAGAGCCGGCCGCCGGCCGCCCGCACGATGGCGTCGAGGTCATCCAGGAGCGCGAGGTTGGCGGGACTCGCGGGGAAATCGAGGGTGAGGGTGTAGCCCGCGAGGGGGAACGACATCACGCCCCCCCCCGGCCCCAACAGCTTGAGCACGGCGAGGAACGACGGGGCCGCGTGGGCGACGCGGTCGAGGATCTCGGCCAGGGCCGCCCGGCTGCGGGCCTTGGGGATCACGCATTGGTGCTGGAGGAAGCCGCGCGCGCCGTAGATCCGGTTCCAGTCGCGGATGCCGTCGAGGGGGAAGAAGTACGGCGCCCAGCCGACGAGGCTGTCCCGCCCGGCGCCCGCGCGGCCGCGGCCATAGTACAGGGCGTTGAAGGCGCCGACGCTCAGGCGGTTGAGGGTCAGGGCCGGCAGGTCGAACGGCACCGCCAGGGCGCCGCCGCCCGCGGGCGGGTTCAGGGGCGAACCGGGGGCGAGGTCCGCGAGGTCGGCCCGGGTGGCGTGCTCGCCGCCATAGACCAGGGCGCGGCCCCGGGCGGCGCCGCGGGCGAGGCAATCGATCCAGGCCACCGCGTAGGTCGATCCGTTGGCGGCCTCCAGGGCCGCCATGGCGGCGTCGAGGTCGGCCGCCGCCACGGTGCGCTGGCGGATCCAGCCGGTCTCGATCCGGCGCAGGCGCAGGGTCGCCCGCAGGATCGTCCCCGTCAGGCCCATGCCGCCGACGGTGGCGGCGAACAGGTCGGCGCCGGGCCCGCAGGTGCGGACCGTGCCGTCGGGCAGGGCGAGGGTGAGGTTCTCGACATGGGCGCCGAAGCCGCCGGCGCCGTGGTGGTTCTTGCCGTGGATGTCCGCCGCGATCATGCCGCCGACGGTGACGTAGCGCGTGCCCGGCACCACGGCGGGGAAGAACCCCCGCGGCAGGAAGGCGTCGATGATGTCGGCGAGCAGCACCCCGGCCTCGACGGCGAGGTGGCCCGTCTCCGGATCGAAGGCGATCATCCGGTCGAGGCCGCCGAGCGCCAGGGTGGTGGTGTCGCCCAGGGCGGCGTCGCCGTAGGCCCGGCCGTTGCCCCGCGCGATGAGCCCGGTCTCGGCCCGGTGCAGGGGCGCCACGGCGGCCTGTTCGCGGACGGCGATGAGCCGCGTGGCGCGGCGGGGATAGCGGCCCCAGCCGGCGATCGTCTGCGTGTCGGCGCTCACGGGGCGCGCCCGGTGAAGACGAAGCGCCGGTCGAGGCCGTACTTCACCGCGTAGCCGACGGCGAGCCCGAGGATCGCGCCGGTGTATTTCGCCGTGCTCGTGCCCCAGAGGGCGAAGAATCCGAACTCGAACACCCAGAACACCAGGGTGGTGACGACGCTGAACAGGCCGTAGAGGCCGATCTTGCGCGCCTCTTCGCGACGGCTCGCCGAGGCGTCGAAGAACACGAAATACTTGTCGAGGCCGTACTTCGCCACGAAGCCGATGCCCGTGCCCATGACGACGGAGACGAGGAGGGGCGCCCACGGGGCGATCCGCACGGTGGCCTCCTGAGCCAGGAGGTTCGCCGCGGTGGCGAGCACGGCGAAGCCGACGTAGCGCAGGCCGAGGGCGACGGGCCCGGGACGGGTCATCGTGGGATCGGCCTCGATCTTGGGTTCAAGCTCGGCGGGCGCGCTCATATGGCGGCGAGCACCAGGGCGCCGACGGTGGCCGCCGTCACGAGGCTGACCCGGTCGCGCAGGGCGAAGACGATGGGGTCGTCGTGCATCATCCGGCGATGGGCCATGAGCAGCGCCCGCGAGATCCAGTACAGGATCACGGGGCCGACGCACCACAGCAGCTTCGGGCGCGAATAGAGCTGCGTCACCGCCTCCGACGACAGGTAGAGGGACAGCACCACCACGGCGTTGTAGCCGGCGGCCGCCGCGAGGGCGGCGACGATGGGCAGGTCGGACAGTTCGTAGTTGCGGTTGGTCGGGCTCGGCAGGCCGCGGTCGAGGCGGCTCGTGAGTTCGGTGTAACGCTTGATCAGCGCGAGCGCCATGAACATGAACAGGGAGAAGGCCAGCAGCCAGTCCGACAGGACCGCGCCGACGGCGACCCCGCCGCCCACCACCCGGATGGTGTAGAGGCCGGCCAGCGTCACCACGTCGACGAGCATCTTGCGCTTGAGGGAGACCGAGTAGGCGCTGGTGAGGGCGAAGTAGCCGAGGATCACGGCGGTGAAGGCGCCCGACACCGCGAGGCTCACGGCGAGGGCCGCCCCGAACAGCAGCGGCGCCGCCAGCATGGCCTGCGGCAGCGGCACCCGGCCGCTCGCGAGCGGCCGCCGGCACTTGGTCGGATGGGCCCGGTCGGCCTCGATGTCGATGAGGTCGTTGATGAGGTAGACGCTCGAGGCGCAGAGCGAGAACGCCACGAAGGCCAGGAGTGCCGCGAGGAAGGCCGGCCCGTCGAAGCGGTGCGCCATCAGCAGGGGCACGAACACCAGGGTGTTCTTGGCGTACTGGTGCACCCGCAGGAGCCGCGCCCAGGTCCGCACCCGCGCGGCGGGGCCGGTCCCGGCCTCGGGCAGGAAGACGGCGTCGGGCATCCGCGCCAGCAGGCGCCGGCGCGCCGCCGGCGCGGGGCCCCGCCCCATCCCCCCCCCCGCGGCCCCCGCCCCCCGCCCCCCCTCCGCCCCCCGCCGGCCCCCCTCCCCGCCCGCCGCCCCCCCCCAGCCGCGGGCGGGCCGAGATGAGGTTGGTGAAGTAC
>NZ_VRUZ01000113.1:0-11949 GCF_008039485.1 Methylobacterium sp. WL69
CCGCGCTCGCCCACAGGACCGGGCGGGGCTCGGCCGGGGGCGCGAGGCCGCGCGGTCCCGAGCCCCGGGTCACCGTGGTGCGAATGGCCGCGAGATCCCCTGCCCCGCCGGCCACGGCCCGCATGGCCTGCGTGATCCGCTCCGGGTCGACGAAGAACCCGAGGGCCCGCGTGGCGGCGGCGAGGCGGGCGACATGCGCGGCCTCGAACACGAGGCGGCCGTCGCGGGCGAGCGCCGTGTCGAACACCCCGTCGCCCAGCGTCAGGCCGCGGTCGGCGAGGTCGAAGGGCACGGGCCCCGCGACGAGGGCGCCGTCAAACCACAGCACGAGACGGCTCCTCCCCCGCGCGCCAGGCACGGGCCAACTCCAAAAAGTTGCCGAACAGGGCGTGGCCGTGCTCGGTCAGCACGGATTCCGGGTGGAACTGGATGCCCCAGGTCGGGTGGCGGGTATGGGACAGGGCCATCACCTCGCCCTCGGCCGAGACGGCGTCCACGGTGAGGGTCTCGGCCATGCCGGGCTCGGGCGTGACGATGAGGGAATGGTAGCGTCCCACCTGCATCGGGCTCGGCAGGCCGGCAAACAGGCCCTGCCCGCCATGGGTGATGGGTGTGGCTTGGCCGTGGAGCGGCCGGCCGGCCCGCGCGACCCGGCCGCCGAAGGCCGCGCCGATGGCCTGGTGGCCGAGGCAGACGCCGAGCAGGGGGATCTCGCCGGACAGGTCGCGGATGGCGGGAAGCGAGATGCCGGCCTCGGCCGGGGTGCAGGGGCCGGGCGAGATCACCACGGCGTCGGGCGCCAGGGCCCGGATGCCGGCGACATCCACGGCGTCGTTGCGCACCACCCGCACGGTCTGCCCGAGTTCCTCGAAGTACCGCACCACGTTGAAGACGAAGGAATCGTAATTGTCGATGACGAGGATCACGGGGCGCCCTCCCCGTCCGGCGCGAACGCCTGGAACACCCGCGCGGCCTTGGTCAGGGTCTCCTCGTATTCGCGGCCCGGGTCGGACAGCAGGGTGACGCCGCCGCCGGCCTGGAGCACGGCCGTGTGGCGGTCCATCACCACCGTGCGGATGGCGATGGCGGTGTCGAGGCCGCCGTCGAAGCCCAGCGCCCCGATGGCGCCGCAATAGAGCTCGCGGGCGTCGCCCTCGATCTCGGTGATGATGTCCATGGCGCGCAGCTTCGGCGCCCCGGTGATGGAGCCGCCGGGGAAGGTCGCCGCGATGAGGTCGATGGCGTCCATCCCGTCCTTCAGGGTTCCGGTGACCACGGAGACGAGATGGTGGACGGAGGCGTAGGATTCGAGCCCGCACAGGACCGGGACCCGCACGCTGTGCGGCGCGCAGATGCGCGAGAGGTCGTTGCGCAGGAGATCGACGATCATGATGTTCTCGGCCCGCTCCTTGGGGTCGGCCTGGAGCGCCGCCCCCAGGCGCGCATCCTCGTCCGGGTCGGCGACGCGGCGCACGGTGCCCTTGATCGGCCGGGTCTCGATGTCGCGGCCCGACAGCTTGAGGAAGCGCTCGGGACTGCTCGAGGCGACGCGCAGGTCCTCGAAGGCGAGGTAGGCGCCGAAGGTCGCCGGGTTGGCGGCGCGCAGGCGCCGGTAGAGACTGAGCGCGTCGAAGCCCGCCGGCAGGGCGGCCTCGAAGCGCTGCGCGATGTTGGCCTGGTAGATGTCCCCGGCGCGGATGTAGTCGCGCACCCGCTCCACCGCCGCCTCGTAAGCGCTTTTCGTGAAGTTGGAGTGCCAGGCGAGCGGCCCCTGCGCCGCCGGCTCGGGCGTCGGGCGGGCACCCGAGAGACACTGCGCGAACAGGGCGAGGCGCGCCTGGGCCCGGGCCTGCCGGGCGGCGGGGTCCCGCTCGGGAAAGCCCGTGGCCATCAGCCGGCAGGTGCCGGTCCCGTGGTCGATGCTGAGTACCGTGTCGTAGAGGTTGAAGGCGATGTCGTCGCACAGGCCCGCGCGCCGGGCCGGGGCGGCCACCCGCTCCAGGCGTGCGCCGAGATCGTAGGCAACGTAGCCGATGGCCCCGCCGGTGAAGCCGGGGTCGCCCGGCTCCGGGTCGATCCGGTAGGGCGCGAGGCAGGCGCGCAGGGCCTCGAGGCCGGTGCCGGGCACGGGGTGCCCGTCCAGGGTAGCCACCCCATCGCGAAAGCGGAATCGGGCGAACGGGTCCGCCGCCACGGTCGAGGTCCGGCCGAGCGTCGGGTGGTGCATGGCGCTGTCGAGGAAGGCGAGCCCCGGCAGGTGCGCCAGGGCCTGCACCGCCGCGACGGGATCGACGAACGGGATGTCTGCGGTCCACATGATGATGGGGGCTTAGAGGCTCGCGCGGGAAACGGATACCCGCCCTGCCCTGCGGCAAGGATTCCGGGCTTTTGGGAGTTGGCACGGGCGCGGCCGCCGGAGAAGCGGCAACGGCGCATGACGCCCCTTGGGGCCGTGAGGCTCGCAAGCCGCCTCGGATGCGGCTATAGAGTTGTCAACTCAGCTTGATTTCCTCGAATCCACGGCCGGTCGGCGCCACTTCGACCGCGCCCGACGGGTGCCCATGACCGCTTCACCCCTGCTGCCGCCGGCGTCCACGAAGCCCGCGCCCAAGATTTCCTTCGTGTCGCTGGGCTGCCCCAAGGCGCTGGTGGATTCCGAGCGCATCCTCACCCACCTGCGCGCGGAGGGCTACGAACTCGCCCGACGCCATGACGGCGCGGATGTGGTCATCGTCAACACCTGCGGCTTCCTCGATTCGGCGAAGGCCGAGTCGCTGTCGGCCATCGGCGAGGCCATGGCGGAGAACGGCCGGGTCATCGTCACGGGATGCATGGGCGCGCAGCCCGACGAGATCCGCGAAAAGTACCCGAACCTTCTGGCCGTCACCGGCCCCCAGGCCTACGAATCCGTGGTGGCGGCGGTGCACGAGGCGGTACCCCCGGCCCACGATCCGTTCCTCGACCTCGTGCCGCCCCAGGGGGTGAAGCTCACCCCGCGCCACTACGCTTACCTCAAGATTTCAGAGGGTTGCAACAATCGCTGCACCTTCTGCATCATCCCGTCCCTGCGCGGCGACCTCGTCAGCCGACCGGCCGGCGACGTCCTGCGCGAGGCGGAAAAACTGGTCAAAGCCGGCGTCAAGGAACTGCTGGTGGTCTCGCAGGACACCTCCGCCTACGGCGTCGACATCCGCTACGCCCCGAGCCCGTGGCAGGGCCGCGAGGTGCGGGCGAAGTTCTACGATCTGTCCGCGGAGCTCGGTGAGCTCGGGGCCTGGGTGCGGATGCACTACGTCTATCCCTACCCACACGTGGACGACGTCATCCCCCTGATGGCCGAGGGCAAGATCCTGCCCTACCTCGACATGCCGCTCCAGCACGCGTCGCCCTCCGTGCTCAAGCGCATGCGCCGGCCGGGCAACCAGGAGAAGCAGTTGGAGCGCATCCGGCGCTGGCGCGAGATCTGCCCGGATCTCGCCATCCGCTCGACCTTCATCGTCGGGTTCCCCGGCGAGACCGAGGCCGAGTTCGAGGAGCTGCTCGCCTGGATCAAGGAAGCCAGGCTTGAGCGCGTCGGCTGCTTCACCTACGAGCCGGTGAAGGGGGCGACCGCCAACGAACTCGGCGACGCGGTTCCCCCGGAAGTTCAGGCCGACCGCAAGCGCCGGTTCATGGAGGCGCAGCAGATCGTCTCCGCCCGCCTGCAGAAGGCGCGGGTCGGCAAGCGCCTGCCCGTCATCATCGATTCCGTCGCGGGCGGCGTCGCCAAGGGCCGCTCGAAATACGATGCGCCGGAGATCGACGGCAACGTCCACGTCACCTCCCGCCGCCCGCTTCGCGTCGGCGACATCGTCACCGTGAAGATCGAGCGGGCGGACGCGTACGATCTCTATGGAAGTGCGGTGTAGGCCCCGCTCTCGACGAATCCGGCATCGGCCGCCGCCATGGCGGCCATGGCACGCGCGACCGACCCGTCGATGTCGATCCCCCTGATGGCGTCGGTGACGACGACGGCCTCGAACCCCGCCGCGCGGGCATCGAGGGCGCTCCAGCCGACGCAGTAATCCGTGGCGAGGCCGCACACGACCACGCGGGTGAACCCGCGCTCGCGCAGGTAGCCGGCGAGCCCCGTGGGGGTCGCGCGGTCGGCCTCCAGGAACGCCGAGTAGCTGTCGACGCCGGGATGGTGCCCCTTGCGGATCACCAGTTCGGCGCGCTCGGCCCGCAGGCCGGGGGCGAGGGCGGCGCCGGCCGTTCCCTGGATGCAGTGCTCCGGCCACAGCACCTGATCGCCATGGGGCAGCGCCACCGTCTCGAACGCCGACCGGCCGGGATGGCTGGCGGCGAAGGAGACGTGGCCCGGCGGGTGCCAGTCCTGGGTCACCACCACGTGGGCGAACCGGTCGACCAGGCGGTTGATCGGGGCGATCACCCCGTCGCCGTCCGGCACGGCCAGGGCGCCGCCGGGCAGGAAGTCGACCTGCACGTCCACCACGAGGAGGACGTCCGATGATCCGGGGATCACGGCGTCCTCCGATCCCGGGAGAACAGAATCACGGGATCATCACCGTGGCGCCCGTGGTCCTGCGGCTGGCCAGATCCGTGTGGACCTGCGGGGCCTCCGACAGCTTGGCCTTCGCGTGGACGGGAATCTTGACGGCGCCGCTCGCCACCACGGAGAACAGGTTCTCCGCCATGGCGTCCAGGGTCTCGCGCTGGCCCGCATGGGCGAAGAGCGAGGGACGGGTGGCGTAGAGCGAGCCCTTCTGGCCGAGCAGCGCCAGGCTGAAATCGTCCACGGGGCCCGAGGCCGAGCCGAAGCTGACGAAGAGGCCGAGCGGGCTGATGCAGTCGAGGGAGGCCGGGAAGGTGTCGCGGCCGACGCCGTCGTAGACCACCGGCACGCCCTTGCCCCCGGTGATCTCCTTCACCCGGGCGGCAAAGTCCTCGTCGCGGTAGAGGATGACGTGGTCGCAGCCGTTGGCCCGCGCCAGCTCCGCCTTCTCGGCCGACCCCACGGTGCCGATGACCGTGGCGCCGAGGTGCTTGGCCCACTGGCAGGCGATGAGGCCGACGCCGCCGGCGGCGGCGTGGAACAGGATCGTGTCGCCGGCCTTCACCCGGTAGGTCCGGTGCAGGAGGTACTCGGCGGTGAGACCTTTGAGCATCATCGCGGCGGCGGTGGTGTCCTCCACCCCGTCGGCGAGGTGCACGGCGGCGCTGGCGTTGATCACCACCTCTTCCGCGTAGGTCCCGGCGGCCGAGCCGTAGGCCACGCGCTCGCCGACGCGGAACGCGGTGACGCCCTCGCCCACCGAGACCACGGTGCCGGCGCCCTCGTTGCCGGGGGTGAACGGCAGCTGCGGCACCTTGTAGGCGCCCGAGCGGAAGTAGATGTCGATGAAGTTGACGCCGATGGCGCTCTGGCGGACGCGGATCTGTCCGGGCCCGGGCTCGGGCACCGTGACGTCCTCGTAGCGCATCACCTCGGGGCCGCCGTATTCGTGGACTCGGATCGCCTTCGCCATGGGGCTCGCTCCTCGATGGGTCTCGGTCTCAGCGAGATAGACGGTCCACGCGCGCGAGCAATGGTCGGGCCGGTCTCGCGGCCCTCCACGTGCGCCGCCGCACCCGCGCCCCGCGCCGCGGACCAAGCGATTGCGCGGCACACAAATCCCTGGTTTAGAAGGTGCCGCCGTGCATGGTTCGGACCACGACGGGCGGTTGATCTTGCCTGCATCAATAACGTGAAGACCAACCGGACGATGGGATGGACGAGATCGTATGGATACGCCCGGCGGCCTATGATCCGGCCGTTCAGCCCGGCACGATCCTGCGGCCGGAGGCGACCCTGCCGGCCTTCCAGGTGCTGGAGCGCCGTCTCGTGGTGATGATGTTCAATCCGGGGCGCACCTGGGAGATCAAGCCGTTCACCCAGCTCACCCTGCGGATCGTCGAACCGGTGGCGCCCGTCACACGATTCCCGTGAGGTAGTAGACCCCGATCACCAGGAACACGGCGCTCGTCTTCAGCACGGTGATGGCGAAGATGTCGGCATAGGCCTGCCGGTGGGTGAGGCCGGTCACGGAGAGGAGCGTGATCACGGCGCCGTTGTGAGGCAGGGTGTCCATGCCGCCGCTCGCCATGCTGGCCACCCGGTGCAGCACCTCCAGGGGGATGTTCGCCGCCTCGGCCGCTGCGATGAAGGGGCCGGACATGGCCGCGAGCGCGATGCTGAGCCCCCCGGAGGCCGAGCCGGTGATGCCGGCGAGCGCCGTCACCGTCACCGCCTCGTTGACCAGGGGGTTCGGGATCGCCGAGAGGGCGTCGCGGATCACGAGGAAGCCGGGCAAGGCGGCGATGACCGCGCCGAAGCCGTACTCGGACGCGGTGTTCATGGCCGCCAGGAGGGCGCCTGCCACCGCCGCCCGGCTGCCCTCGGCGAAGCCTCGGGCGACCGGCGTCCAGGCGAAGGCCAGCACCGTGAGGATGCCGGCGAGGAGCGCGAGCTCCACCGCCCAGATGGCGGTGACGGAGGAGATCGTCGTCACGATGGGCTTGTCGAGGCCGGCGAGGGCCGTCTCGGCCTTGGGCCCGTAGAGGCGCGGTATCGCCGCCGTGAAGGCGAGGTTGGACAGGCCGACCACCACGAGGGGCAGGAGGGCGACGGCCGGATGCGCGCGGGCGGCCGCGTCCGTCACCGCCGGCTCGTTGCTGTGGCCGCTGCCGTAGCCCTCGCCCCCGCGCCTGGCCGCCGCGATGCGGGCATCGAGATAGGCGACGCCGGCGACGAGGATGAAGGCCGCGCCGATGAGGCCGAGCTAGGGGGCGGCCCAGGTGTTGGTGTTGAAGAAGGTGGTGGGGATGATGTTCTGGATCTGCGGCGTCCCCGGCAGGGCGTCCATGGTGTAGGAGAAGGCGCCGAGCGCGATGGTGCCGGGGATGAGACGCTTGGGGATGTCGGAGAGGCGGAACGCCTCGGCCGCGAACGGATAGACGGCGAACACCACGACGAAGAGCGACACGCCGCCATAGGTGAGCAGGTTGCACACGAGCACGATGGAGAGCACGGCCCGCTTGGCGCCGACGAGTTCGATCACCGCCGTGACGATGGAGCGCGAAAACCCCGACAGCTCGATGACCTTGCCGAACACGGCGCCGAGCAGGAACACCGGGAAGTACAGCTTCACGAAGCCGACCATCTTCTCCATGAACAGGCCGGAGAACACCGGCAGCACGGCGGAGGGGTCGGTGAGCAGCACGGCCGCCAGCGCCGCCACGGGGGCGAACAGAATGACGCTGAAGCCGCGATAGGCCACCAGCATGAGAAAGCCGAGCGCGAGGAGCGCGATGGCGAGGTTCATGGGGGTGTCCTTCCTCCGGGCCCGGGCCCGCACGGCCTCCGTTCCAGGATGCTACCCGGCGCTGTTTTCCCGCACCATCGCGTCCCTTGACCGATCCGGTCGGCTCCCTCTGTAAGGGATGACGGATCGGCCGGTCTGTCCCATTTTCGACGCCGCCCTCCGACACCCGCGTCGGACGGGCGTACCCAGGAGAACAGCCCCGTGGCCCCATCGCCCGAGAGTGATTCGCGCGCGCCGGCTCCCTTCGCGGTCGCGGTGGTCGGCGCCGGGGCCGCCGGGCTCGCCGCCGCCCTGGCGCTCGCCCGCGACGGGGTTCCCACCGCCCTCGTCGGCCGGCACGCGCCCGTGGCCGACGGGCGCACGGTGGCGCTCCTCGACGGGTCCGTGCGCTTCCTCAGGGCGCTCGGCGCCTGGGACGGCATCGCACCCCACGCCAGTCCGCTCGCCGAACTCCACATCGTCGACGACACCGGCAGCCTGTTCCGGCCGCCCCCGGCCCGCTTCGTCGCCACGGAGATCGGCCTCGATGCCTTCGGCTGGAACGTCGAGAGCGCCCGCCTCGTGGAGAGTTTGCGGGTTCAGGCCCGTGCCACGCCGAACCTGACTCTGTTCGAGAGCGACGCGGAGGCGTTCAGCGCCGGAGAAACGGAGGCGGCCCTGACGCTCGGGGACGGCACGCGCCTGTCCGCCCGCCTCGTGGCCGGCGCCGACGGCGCCCGCTCGAAGCTGCGCGCCGCCGCCGGCCTCGTGCCCCGCGAATGGTCCTATCCGCAAGCCGCCATCACCACGATCCTGGCCCATACCCGCCCGCACCGGGATGTCTCGACGGAATTCCACACCCGGCAGGGGCCGTTCACCCTGGTGCCCCTGCCGGGCGGCCACCGCTCCAGCCTCGTCTGGGTGATGGACGCGGCGCGGGCGCAAGGCATGGCGGCCCTCGAGGAATCCGGGCTGGCCCGGGCCGTCGAGGCGCAGGCGCAGGCGATGCTGGGACACATGCGGATCGACGGGCCGCGCGGCCTCGTGCCCATGCGCGGCCTCGCCCTGACGAGCCCGGTGGCGGCGCGCCTCGCCCTCGTGGGCGAAGCCGCCCATGTCTTCCCGCCCATCGGCGCGCAGGGGCTCAATCTTGGCCTGCGCGATGCGGCGGCCCTGCGGGACGCCGTCGCCGACGCGGTGGCGGACGGGCGCGATCCGGGGTCCCGGGCGGCCCTTGCGGGGTTCGCCCGGGGGCGCGGTCGCGATGCGCGCCTGCGCACCCTGGCGGTCGATGCCCTCAACCGCAGCCTGCTCACCGGCTTCCTGCCCGTGGATGCCCTGCGCGGCCTCGGGCTCCTCGCCATGACGACGATCACGCCCCTGCGCCGCTTCGTCATGCGCGAAGGCGTGGTGCCGCGCCTCGGCGCGCCCAGCCTCATGCGCTGAGACTCAGCGCCGGACCAGCTCGACGGCTTCCTTCGGTGCGGTCGTTCCCGTGAGGGAGACGGCCGGCAGATCGCCGTCCTTCCCGCGCGGCGTTCCGGTCTCGACGTCGGCCTCGCGGTCCCTGGCGTCTCCGCGGAAGGCGGTGCCGGCGCGGCCCAAGGCTTCGCCATGGAAAAACAGCGCCTTCATGTAGCCCTGGTCGAAGGGCGCCGTGGTCGTCCGGGTGAACCGTCCGTCGATCTCGGCCACCCGGAGGTCGAGGCCCGTCCGCTCGGCGAAGCTCCGGCCGAGGGCCAGGGCGGCGCGGGTCTGCGCCTTGATCGCCGCCGACATGGAGCGGCCGAGCACGCTCAGGGTGGTGCGCGAGGCCATCTGGAATTGGGGCGCGAGGGAATTGTTGACCACGAGGTAGACCCGGTGCGTCGGCAGGGGGGTCGGGTGTGCGGCCAGCAGGGTCGCCTCGGGCGCGAGGTAGTACGGCGCCGTGGTGCCGCCGTCGTCGTGCATCTCCTGGATGTGCCGGGAGCCCGCCACGGCCTCGACCATCACCGGCGGAAACACCCCCGGCACCGCCGAGGAGGCGAGGATGATGTCCCGGAACAGGGCGAGGGCCTTCGGGCCGTCGGTGCCGGCGATGGCGCCCATGTCCCACAGGACCGGGCGCTCGGAATCCACCGCCGTGGTGGCGACGAGGAGGCGCCGGCCCTTGGCGTGCTCGGCCGCGATGGCCTGGAGCAGCTTCGGGGTCACCGACCTGTCGATGCGCCGCTTCAGCGGCCAGGTGTCGGTCAGGGCCTCGGCCGTCGCCCCGAACTCGAACACGTCGGCCGCCGAGATCTCGGTGTAGCCCTGGCGCAGGGCCTCGTCCCCGCCGGAGCCGACGAAGGCGAAGGGGGCGATCATCGCGCCCGTGCTGACGCCGGTGATCACGCCGAAGGCGGGCCGGGTCCCGGCCTCGCTCCAGCCCTTCAGGAGGCCCGCCGCGAAGGCGCCGTTCTCGCCGCCGCCCGAAAGGACGAGCCAGGGATCGGAGGCGGCCCGCGCGCCCGCGAGGAGGCGGGCGAAGGCGGCGGGATCGTCGCCGGGGATGCGCACGCCCGCGGGAAATCCGTCGGGTCTGGCCGCGGCGGCCTCCGCGGCGGTGAAGGCGGCGCGCTCAGAAGTCCTGGTTCGCTCGGCCGCGAAACCCGGTTGCGGGAGGCCGAGGCCGAGGCCGATGACGCACACGAGTGCCGTGGACCGGAGGCTGGTGCGCCTGATCGATGATCCGGACATGGGTCCGTCCTTCGTTCGTGGTCGAGGTGCCCGCCTCGTCGTCAGAACGTGAGGCCGCGGGTCCTGTTCCGGATGGTCCTCCCATCCCGACCCCATGGCAAACGGTTTGGTGTGTCCGCGCACCTTTACGGCGGGGGCAGGCTTGAACTAACCGCTGGACGGGAGCCCGCCGCACAAGAATACCCGCCCCACAAGAACATTGGAGCCTGAGACGCCGATGAAACTGCCCCGCCGCTTCTTCCAGCCCCTCGCCACCGGCGCGCCGGCCCCGTTCCGCGAGCTTCCGGTGAAGCTCGAGCGGATGATCCACTTCGTGCCGCCGCACAACGACAAGGTCCGCGCCCGCGTGCCCGAGCTCGCCGCCACCGTCGACGTGGTGCTGGGCAACCTCGAGGACGCCGTGCCCGTCGATCAGAAGGAGGCCGCGCGCAAGGGCTTCGTCGCCATGGCGCAGGCGACCGACTTCGCCGCCTCCGGCACCGGCCTGTGGACCCGCATCAACGCCCTGAACTCCCCTTGGATTCTCGACGACCTGTTCGAGATCGTGTCCCAGGTCGGCGACAAGCTCGACGTGGTGATGGTGCCCAAGGTCGAGGGGCCGTGGGACATCCACTACGTCGATCAGCTCCTCGCCCAGCTCGAGGCGAAGCACGGGGTCGGAAAGCCCATCCTCGTCCACGCCATCCTGGAGACGGCCGAGGGGGTCGCCAACGTCGATGCCATCGCGTCGGCCTCCCCGCGCATGCACGGCATGAGCCTCGGCCCCGCCGATCTCGCGGCGTCGCGCGGCATGAAGACCACCCGCGTCGGCGGCGGCCACCCGGATTACCGCGTCATCGCCGATCCGACGTCGGACGGCGCCGCCCGGGCCAGCGCCCAGCAGGACCTCTGGCACTACACCATCGCGAAAATGGTCGATGCCTGCATGGCCAACGGCCTCAAGGCGTTCTACGGCCCGTTCGGCGACTTCTCCGACGGCGAGGCCTGCGAGGCCCAGTTCCGCAACGCCTTCCTGATGGGCTGCGCCGGCGCCTGGACGCTCCACCCGAATCAGGTCGCCATCGCCAAGCGGGTCTTCGCGCCCGATCCGGCGGAGGTCGCCTTCGCGGTGCGCATCGTCGAGGCGATGCCCGACGGCACCGGCGCGGTGATGCTCGACGGCAAGATGCAGGACGACGCCACCTGGAAGCAGGCCAAGGTCATCGTCGATCTCGCCAGGCTCGTCGCCGACAAGGACCCGGAGCTCGCCAAGACGTATGGCCTGACCTGAGGTCCCGGTTGTCGTCGGCGGCCTCTGCGCCGATGACAACCGCATCGCGCCGGCTTATCTGGCAGGGATGACCGATACGATCTCCGCCACGCCCAAGATGAGAACCGCCAAGTTCGGCCTCGGCGCCGTGGTCCGCCACCGCATCTACCCGTTCCGCGGCATCGTGTTCGACGTCGACCCGGTGTTCGACAACACCGAGGAATGGTGGCTGGCGATTCCCGAGGAGGTCCGGCCGCGCAAGGACCAGCCGTTCTACCACCTGCTCGCCGAGAACGCCGAGAGCGAGTACGTGGCCTACGTTTCCGAGCAGAACCTCGTCCCCGATACCTCCGGCGAGGCCCTGCGCCACACCGGCATCGCCGAGGTGTTCGAGCGCGACGCGGAAGGCACCTACCGGATGCGCAGCTCCCAAGCCAACTGATCTCGGGCCAACTGATCTCGGGCCAACTGATCCCGGGCCGACGGGTCCGGTTCCGGACATGAGAAAGGCCGGGCGATTTCTCGCCCGGCCTTTCTCATGTCGGAGATCCCCGGGATCGCGGCCGGGCCGCAATCCCGGGGATCGGGGATCGGGGATCAGGGCTTGGGCGCAGGGGCCGGGGCGCCGGCCGCGGG
>NZ_VRUZ01000114.1:0-11413 GCF_008039485.1 Methylobacterium sp. WL69
GCCCCGCACCATCCCCTGCCTCGCCGGGGGCCGTCACTCCCCCGCCGGGGAGCGCCCTCGCCGAGCGCTTCGGCGCCCTGCGCCACCTGCCGGCGCTGGCCCGCCTCGTCTACGCGGCGAGCCCGCGCCTGCTGCCGGCGAGCCTCGCCCTGCGCCTGGCCCGGGCGAGCCTGCCCGTCCTGATGCTCTACGTGGCGAAACTCATCCTCGACGCCATCGTGGCCGAGCACGCCCGGCCGCACCCCGTCGGCCTCGGCCTCGACGCCTGGACCTCCGACCCGGCGCTCGGGCGCCTCGCCGGCCTCGTCGCCCTCGAATTCGGCCTCGCCATCCTGGCCGATCTCCTCGGCCGGGCCAGCGGCCTCGTCGACGGGATCGTCGCCGACCGCTACGGCAACGCCGCCAGCCTCCGCCTCATGCGCCACGCCGCCGCCCTCGATCTCGCCCAGTTCGAGGACGCGGCCCAGCAGGACCGCCTCGAGCGGGCCCGCCGGCAGGTCACCGGCCGCTCGAACCTGCTGTTCCAGCTGTTCGGCCAGGGCCAGGACCTCATCACGCTCATCGCCTTCGCCATCGGGCTCGCCGCCTACGCGCCCTGGCTGATCCTGCTCGTGGCCCTGGCCCTGGTGCCGGCCTTCCTCAACGAGACCCACTTCAACCGCCAGGGCTACCGCCTCGCCTGGACCCGCACGCCGGAGCGGCGCCAGATCGACTACCTGCGGACCCTCGGCGCCAGCGTCGAGTCGGCCAAGGAGGTGAAGCTGTTCGGCCTCAACGGCTACATCGCCGAGCGCTACGCCGTGCTCGCGGAAAAACTCATCGCCGACAACCGCGACCTGGCCCTGCGCCGCGCCGCCTGGGGCGGCGGCTTCGCGGCCCTCGGGACGCTCGCCTACTACGCCGCCTACGCCACCCTGGTCTGGCGCACGGCGGCGGGGCAGTTCTCCATCGGCGATCTCGCCTTCCTCGCCGGATCGTTCCAGCGCCTGCGCTCGCTCATCGAGGGCCTGCTCCAGGGCGTCTCGCAGATCGCGTCCGGGGCGCAGTACCTCGACGACCTGTTCGCCTTCTTCGCGCTCGTCCCGGCCATCCGCTCGCCGGCCGCCCCCGTGCCGTTCCCCACCCCCGTGACCCACGGCATCGTCTTCTCGGATGTGGGCTTCCGCTATCCGGGCACGGACATCTGGGCCGTGCGCCACCTCGACTTCCATCTCCGCGCCGGCGAGGTCCTGGCCCTGGTCGGCGAGAACGGCGCCGGCAAGACCACCATCGTCAAGCTGCTGACCCGGCTCTACGACCCCACCGAGGGACGCGTCCTCCTCGACGGCCGCCCCCTCGCCGACTACGACCTCGACGACCTGCGCGGCCGCATCGGCGTGATCTTCCAGGACTTCGTGCGCTTCAACCTCACGGCCGGCCAGAACGTCGCCGTGGGCCGCATCGAGGCCCGCGACGATCCCGAGCGCATCACCCGCGCCGCCGGGCGCAGCCTCGCCGACGCGGTCATCGACCGCCTGCCGCTGGCCTACGACCAGCCCCTCGGCAAGCTCTTCGCCGAGGGCGTCGATCTCTCCGGCGGCCAGTGGCAGAAGATCGCGCTGAGCCGCGCCTACATGCGCGAGGCCGAGATCCTCATCCTCGACGAGCCGACGGCGGCCCTGGACGCCCGCGCCGAGTTCGAGGTGTTCCGGCGCTTCCGCGACCTCGGCCGGGGCCGCACGGCGGTGCTCATCTCCCATCGCTTCTCGACGGTGCGGATGGCCGACCGCATCCTGGTGCTGGACGGGGGCCGGGTGCTCGAATCCGGCACCCATGCGGAGCTGCAGGCGAAGGGCGGGCGCTACGCGGAACTGTTCGAGCTGCAGGCCGCCGGGTACCGTTGAGGGCGCGGCGTCACGCCCGCATGTTCTCCCACTGCGCCCGGTAATCCGGCGCCAGGGTCAGGCCCAGGGGGGCTTCCATTCCGGGCGGCGGGTTGTGCACGCAGGCTTCGAGATACGCCATGGTGTCGAGGATCACCGCCTCGGTGAACGGCTTGGCGATCACCCCGGCCGCGCCCTCGAAATCGTCGGTGAAGCGGCGGGCGTTGGCGGTGACGAACACCAGCATGGCCGCGGACTCGTCCCGCAGGGCCCGGACGATGTCGAGGCCGGACGAGCCGCCGCGCAGCTGCAGGTCCACGAGGACGATGTCGGGGCGGGTCTCGCGCGCCAGGCGGATCGCCTCGTCCGCCGTGGCGGCCGTGCCGACGACCACGTGTCCGCCATCCTCGAGCAGGAACTCGAGCTGCATCAGGATGAGCGCCTCGTCCTCCGCGATCAGGACCCGAAGGGGTTCACTCACGCTGTCTCCCTGCTGGTGGCGGTCTCGAGGGGCAGTCGGATGTCGATCCGGGTTCCGGGCCGCGGTCCGGACCCGGCGGGTTGCCAAGCGATACGCGCGTTCAACTGGCGTGCCAAGCTTTCCACCAGGCGCTTGCCGAAGGAGCGATGGCCCAGGATGTCGGGCGGCATGCCGACGCCGTCGTCGACGATCCCGATCCCGAAGTGATCGCCGTCGGGCTTGACCGTGATCGAGAGCCGTCCGGGCGCGTCGCCCGGAAAGGCGTGCTTGAGGGCGTTGGTGATGAGCTCGTTCATGATCAGGGCGATGGGCGGCGCCTTCTCGACGGGGACCTCCACCGCTTCGAGGTCGCAATGCAGGCGGAGGCCGGCCCGGCCCGAGCCGCGCACGAGGTCGGAGGCGAGCTCGCGGGCGAACTCCGCCACGTCGAAGCGCTGGACGTCCTGCGACTGGTAGAGCCGCTTGTGCACCGTGCCCAGCGCCTCGATCCGGGTCAGCATGGTCTTCATCGCCGCGCGCGCCGTGGGATCGGCGATGGCGCGGGTCTGCATGGTCAGGAGCGAGGCGATCATCTGGAGGTTGTTCTTCACCCGATGGTCGACCTCGTGGACCAGCATGGTCTTCGCCGCCAGCGCCTCCGTCAGCTCGCGGGTGCGCTTGGCGACCTCGCGCTCGAAATGCTCCTTCTCGTCCCGAATCCGCGCCTGCGCGTCGACGCGGTCGGTGATGTCGAGCTGCGAGGCGAAGAAGTAGAGCAGCTCCCCCTCCTCGTTCGTCACCGGGCTCATGTAGAGCGCGTTCCAGAACGAGGACCCGTCCTTGCGGTAGTTCAGGATGTCGATGGCGATGTCGCGCCGCGCCGCGACGGCCTCGCGGATCTGCCGCACGGCGCCGCGATCGGTGTCGGCCCCCTGCAGGAACCGGCAGTTGGTGCCCATGATCTCGTCGCGGCCGTAGCCCGACAGCTTCAGGAAGGCGTCGTTGACGAACACGATGGGGTTGTCGTCCCGGCGCGGGTCGGTGACGATCATCGCCATGCGCGTCGCCCGGATGGCGGCGGCGAAGGGATCGCCCTTGCCGTGCTCGACCATGAGGTCGTCCGTGAGGTGCCAGGCGTCGTCCCGTTCCATCGTCCTGCCTTCCGCCTGTGGCCCCAGGGCCGCAGGGCGATCCCATCCGTGCCGTTCGATCGCGTGCCGCACCCGCCCGGGACCGGCCCCGTCACGGGACGCTCCGACGTCGCGCTCCGTGGGAGGGAGCGGCTGAGGGTTTCGGGAGGGCACCGGACCTTAACCGTTGCCGTACCCCGCTTCAAATGCCGGAGGCGTGAAGAAGTTCAATTCGCACAGGGGTCCGGCGAAGGGTGTTCCGCGCCGGAACCTCCGGTGATCGTTCCAGCATCCGGGGATCATCTGTGACCGCGATGCAACGTGACCGCACGGAAGCTTTCGGCGGGTGGAACACCCGAACGGCCAAGCTGGTTTTTCGTGCTAGGCATGGGCCGTTGGGTCGGGCGGTTTTTTTAGGAAATGTCGATGTCTCGTCTCGGATGGTCGCGCGGTGTGCTGGCCCTGCTCGTGGCCGGTCAGCTCGGTGCCTGCGGCTCGACGCCCCGGATCTCGTACAGCGCCGGCGAGGCCGCCGCCGCCACGGTGCCGGGCATGGACCTCGCCGTGCGCGCCTACGCGGACGCGGCGGAGACGACCTTCACCGAGATGGCCGCGCGGCCCGAGAACAAGAAGGTGCCGTTCGCCTACCTTGCCCTCTCGGGCGGCGGCGGCGACGGGGCCTACGGCGCCGGAATCCTCAACGGCTGGACGGAATCCGGCAAGCGCCCGGAATTCTCCCTAGTGTCGGGGGTCTCCACGGGTGCCCTCATCGCGCCCTTCGCCTTCGTCGGCCCGGAATACGACGCGGTCCTGAAGGACATCTACACCAGCGGCGTCGCCTCGACCCTGGTGCAGTCGCCGAGCGTCGCCAACGTGCTGTTCGGCTCCGGCCTGTTCGGCGACGGGCGCCTGCGCGGCCTCGTGCGCCGCTACGTCACGCCCGAGCTCCTGGCGGCCGTCGCCGTCCAGCACGCCAAGGGCCGCCGCCTCCTCGTGGTGACCACGAACCTCGATTCCCAGCGCGCCGTGATCTGGAACATGGGCGCCATCGCGGCCAATGGCGGACCCACCGCCCTCGACCTGTTCGCCGACGTGCTGACCGCCTCGGCCAGCATTCCGGCGGTGTTCCCGCCCCAGCTCCTCGACGTGCAGGCGGAGGGCCGCGCCTTCCAGGAGATGCACGTCGACGGTTCGGTGGTGACGCCGGTGTTCACCCTGCCGCAATCGTTCCTCCTGCGCGACGGGCGCTTCAAGGCCGGCGCCAAGTCGGACATCTACGTCATCATCAACGGGCGCCTGGAGCCGGAATTCGATCTCGCGCAGAACAACACCCTGTCCATCGTCGAGCGCGCGTTCACCACGGCGAGCCGCGCCCGCAGCCGCGCCACCATGGCGACCACCTACGCCTTCACCCGCGCCAACGGCATCGGGTTCAACCTGACCTACATCGACGAATCCGCGCCCAACACCACGGCGGCGAAGGGCTTCGACACCGGCTACATGCGCGGCCTCTACGAGAGCGGCTACGCCGCCGGCCGCACCGGCACGTTCTGGCGCAAGAGCGTGCCGACCTCGCCCCTGCTGAAGACCGTGGCCGAGGCGCGCTGACGGGCGGACCGCGCGAACGGGGGCCATCCTTGCGGGGGTGGCCCGAAAATCCCAGCCCAAGAACGGGGGCCACCCCTGCGGGGGTGGCCCTCGTGTCCGATGCTGCAATGCGGTAGGAAGCCGTTCCCCGTGGGTCGCTCGTGAGCCCGCGCCCCCTCGGCGAACCGTGACCCCGCAATGATCCAGATCGAAGACCTCACCTTCAGCGCCTGGGGCCGGCGCTTCTTCGACCGCGCCAGCGTGGCGATCCCGCCCGGCTCCAAGGTCGGGCTGGTGGGCCGCAACGGCGTCGGCAAGTCGACCCTGTTCAAGATCATCCTCGGCGAGTTCCAGCCCGACGGCGGCGCGATCCTGCTGCCGAAGACCGCCCGCGTGGCGAGCGTCGACCAGGAGCACCCGGCCACCCCCGTCAGCCTCATCGACACGATTCTCGCCGCCGACACCGAGCGCGAGGCCCTGAACGCCGAACTCGAGACCGCCGAGCCCGAGCGCATGGGCGAGATCTACGGCCGCCTCATCGAGATCGACGCCGACCGGGCCCCGGCGCGGGCCGGCGAGATCCTGGCCGGCCTCGGCTTCTCCGTCGCCGACCTCGAACGGCCCATGGCCGAGTTCTCCGGCGGCTGGCGCATGCGCGTGGCGCTGGCCGCCGCCCTGTTCGCCGAGCCCGACATGCTGCTCCTCGACGAGCCGACCAACTACCTCGACCTCGAGGGCGCCCTGTGGCTGGAGGCGCGGCTCAAGCGCTACCCGCACTCGGCCCTCATCATCTCCCACGACCGCGAACTCCTGAACAATTCCGTCGACGCCATCCTGCATGTCGCGGGGGAGAAGCTCGAACTCTACACCGGCGGCTACGACGACTTCGAGAAGCGCCGGGCCGAGAAGGCGCGCCTGCAGGCCTCGACCAAGGTGAAGCAGGAGGCCGAGCGGGCCCACCTCCAGAGCTTCGTCGACCGGTTCAAGGCCTCCGCCTCCAAGGCCGCCCAGGCCCAGTCGCGGATGAAGCGCCTCGCCAAGATGGAGCCCATCGCCACCACCATCGAGGAGCACGTGGCGCCGTTCCACCTGCCGTCCCCGAAGCGCCCCCTGGCGCCGCCCCTGATGCATCTGACCGACGCCAGCATCGGCTACGGCGACGACGCGCCGATCCTGCGCGACCTCAACCTCACCCTCGACGTCGATGACCGCATCGGCCTGCTCGGCGTCAACGGCGCCGGCAAGTCCACCTTCGCCAAGATGGCGGCGGGCGCCCTGTCCGTGCGGGACGGCCGGATGGTGCGGGAGGGCCGGGTCCAGGTCGGCTGGTTCCACCAGCACCAGATCGAGGCCATGGACCCGAAGGACACGCCCCTGGCCATCATCCGCCGCGAGCGGCCCGACGACAGCGAGTCGGCGCGGCGGGCCAAGCTCGCGAGCTTCGGCCTCGCCTTCGACAAGCAGGAGACGACGGTGGACGCCCTGTCGGGCGGAGAGCGGGCGCGGCTGCTCCTGAACCTCGTGGCCATGCAGGCGCCGCACCTGCTCATCCTCGACGAGCCGACCAACCACCTCGACATCGACAGCCGGCGGGCGCTCCTCGACGCGCTGAACGATTACGCCGGCGCCGTCATCCTCATCACCCACGATCGCTCGCTGATGGAGCTCGTCGCCGACCGCCTGTGGCTGGCCGCGGACAACACCGTGAAGCCGTTCGCCGGCGACATGGACGATTATGCCCGGTTCGTCCTCGACCGCACCCGGGCCGGCCAGCGCGCGCCGGGGCAGGGACGGGAGAAGAAGGGCAAGCGCCGCGCGGCCTGAACCGCGTCCTTTGGCGATGCAAGGCTGTCATTCCGCCGGGAGGCGGAAAGCCGCGCCGCCGTCCTCAAGGGCGGCGGCGCTCTGAAAAGGCGTTACTTGCGCAGCAGCTTGGTCACGAGGCGGCCGATGGGGCTGCTCGACTCGTAGTTGCGCTCGTCGCGCACCACGGGGCGGTCTTCGTTGCCGAGGATCTTGGTGACGAGGCGTCCGATGAGGCTCATGGCTGGCTCCGGGTGTGAGGGCGCCGACGACAACGGCGCAGCTTGACCCATCAACACGCGGGGTCCGGCCCCTGTTCCCGCGGATGCGCGCGGCGGCCGGCATCGACCGTATCGGCACGCCTCGAACCCGGCGGGGCCGTTCACCGCCGCTTGAAACGTTTTTCGCGCGGGGTGTGGTTCACACCCCGCGCGCTTCGGAACCACCGATCCGGGCTCAAGCCGCCTTGCGGGCCACCAGGGGGACGGGGAGTTCGATGTCGACGCCCAGCGTCGAGACGTCCTTGCCCCGGTCCAGGCGGATCTGGACCTTGTCCTGCTCGACGATGACGTGCTTGGCGATGACCGCCAGGATCTCCTCGCGCAGGATCATCACCAGGTCGGAGCCGCCGGCATTCCCGCGCTCATGCGCGAGGATGAGCTGAAGGCGGTCCCGCGCCACCGGCGCGGACCCCCGGCGGTTGAACATCTTGCGAAGGCTCATGCCGCCCTCCGGGTGAACAGCTTGTTGAGGAGGGATTTCTTGTCCGAGGGGACCGCCATCGGCACCGTGTCGCCCTTGAGGCGGCGGACCGCGTCGATGTAGGCGCGGGACGGGGCGCAGAGCGGGTTGTTGAGGGTCACCGGGCAGCCGACGTTGGAGGCGCGCAGGACTTCCATGCTCTCGGGGATGATGGCGAGCAGGGGGATCGAGAGGATCTCCAGCACGTCGTCGATCTTGAGCATGTCGCCCCGGTCGGCCCGGGCGGCGTCGTAGCGGGTGAGGATGAGGTGCTTCTCCATGGTCTCGCCGCGCTCGGCCTTGAGGGTCTTCGAGTCGAGGAGCCCGATGATCCGGTCCGAATCGCGCACCGAGGAGACCTCGGGGTTGGTCACCACCACGGCCAGATCGGCGTGGCGCATGGCCAGGGTCGCGCCGCGCTCGATGCCGGCGGGGGAATCGCAGATCACCCAGTCGAACTTTTCACGCAGCTCGTTCATGACGCGGGCGACGCCCTCGTCCGTGAGCGCGTCCTTGTCGCGGGTCTGCGAGGCCGGCAGCAGGGAGAGGTTCTCCAGGCGCTTGTCGCGGATGAGGGCCTGGTTGAGCTTGGCGTCGCCGTTGACCACGTTGATGAGGTCGTAGACCACGCGCCGCTCGGCGCCCATCACGAGGTCGAGGTTGCGCAGGCCGACGTCGAAATCGACCACCGCCACGCTCTGGCCCGCCTGCGCGAGCGCCGCACCGAGGGCCGCCGTCGTCGTCGTCTTGCCGACGCCGCCCTTGCCTGATGTCACGACCAGAATTTTGGCCATACGAGCTGTCTCCCTCAATCCAAGGATGCGAATTTGATGGCGCCGCCATCGAGCCAGATCTGCACGGCCTGGCCGCGCAGGTGGGTGCCCATGTCCTCGGCCGTGCGGACGAGGCGGTCGATGCCGAGGAGTTCGGGCTCGAACTTGCGGCAGCAGATGCGGGCGCGGGGGTTGCGGGCGGCGCCGGCGATGGCGCGCCCCCGCAGGGCGCCGTAGACGTGGATGGACCCGCCGGCGAGGATCTCGGCCCCCGAAGAGACCGAGCCCATGACGGTGACGTCGCCGGTGGGGTGGACGATGGACTGGCCCGACCGCACGGACCCCTCGATGGTGAGGGAGGTGGTGGCGGGCTCCGGGGGCGCCGGCGGCTCCTCCGGCACGGTGGGGATCTCGAGGGTCGAGACCGGTCGTCCCGCGTTCAGCAGGGGCGGGCGCCCCGGTCCGACGAGGGGAAGCGCCGTACCCTCGATGCCGAGGATGCGGATGCGACGGCTGCCGAGATCGGACAGCAGCGTGTCGAGGCTGGGGGCGTCCGGCGCCAGGGCCGCGACGTCGAGGATCAGGGCGCGCCCGTCGAACAGCGTCGGCGAGCGCTTAAGGGCTTCGTCCAGATCGGCGAACCAATCGGGAAGCGGCAGCTCCGGGGCCAGGACGAGCGCCTTGAAGGCACGGCCGCGAAGCTCAACGGATCGGCGGGGAGTGGGGGCGCTGGTCACGGCGTCTCGCGATTCCTTACCAGACCATTGATGCCCGGTATGGTTACCGCTTCGTTAACGACCCGTGTTCAAAGGATGAATGATTGCCCCTGTCCCGGGATACCGTGATCCCGGGACCACAGATCGCTCAGTCGAGCGCCGCCACCTTGATGGCGTCGCCGTCGAGGCGCACCTGCGCCGGCAGGCCGCGCTGGACGGGGCCGAGGTCGTCGGCCGTGCGGTAGAGGCCGTCGATGGCGATGAGTTCGGGCTCGAACTTGCGGCAGGTGATGCGCGCCTCCGGGTTGCCCGCCGCCCCCGCGATGGCGCGCCCGCGCAGGGCGCCGTAGACGTGGAGCGAGCCCCCGGCGATGACCTCGGCGCCCGACGCCACCGAGCCCATCACGGTGATGTCGCCCTCGAGGTGCAGCACCGTCTGCCCCGAGCGCACGGGGGCGTCGAGGATGAGGGAGCGGGCCGGCGCGGGCGCCGGGGCCACGGACATCCGTCCCTCGGGCGCCTCCGCCTCCGGGGCGGCGACCTCCTCCACGGGGCGCCCGCCGGCCAGGGGCGGCGGCAGGCCGTCGCCGAGGAGGCCGGGGCCGGCCCCCTCGATGCCCATGACGGTGACGGCGCGGTCGGACAACGCGGCCACGAGGGCGCGCAGGCTCTCCCGGTCGAGGCCGGCCCCCGAGACCTCCAGGATCACCGGACGCCCGACGAAGAAGGCCGGCGAGCGCCGCGCCAGGGCGTCGAGTTCCTCCAGCCAGTCGGCCACGGGCGGCACGGGGGCCAGCACCAGGGCCATGAACGAGCGGCCGCGGAAGCGGATCGGGGGGCGGGCGGGGGTCGCGGGCGTGGGGGCGGAGCTTGCGGTCACGGCATCGATCTTCTGACGAGAGGGGCCGGGGTCCGTCCTCGACGGCAACCCCGCAGCATGTCCGGGCAGGTGTGTGGGTAGGTGTCTCTTAAGGGGTCTTGGCCGCCATCGTAGCCCGGAGTGGGACCGCACGTGGACACCCATTCGGGCCGTCAACACGATTTGGCGTGAGCGCCCCGGTGAAAGACCTGTCCCGCCGGAAAGTACCGCGACGGGAGATGTCAGCATGGACCATGGCACCGTGCGACAGCAACCTTGGAATGATTCCACAACATAGCGATTGCCGGCCGAAGACGCGGATCGCTATAGCGGGGCCGATCTCTTCCGTGACGGTGCGGCGTTTCCATGGGAATGCGCCCGGCTGCCGTCCCGCCCCGAGAAGGTGCCGCGATGCCGGACGAAGCCGCCCTGCGAAACCCCGGCCGAGGCCTCGGCTGGCGCGTCCGCGCCGCCGTCGCCGGCCGCGTCGTGCTGGCCACCTTCGGCGCCTACGGCGTCGCCGCCCTGTCCACGGCGTTCCTGTCCCTCGTCCTGCCCATGGTCCGCTCCGAGGCCGTGGCGACGGCGACGCTCCTGAGCTTCGCCATCATGGTCGGCGCCGTGGTCTGGGTGTTCGCCGCCCGGACCCTGGCCCGGGCCGCCCTCGGCCTCGCCGTGCCCGCGGCGCTCCTGGCCGGCGGCCTCTGGCTCGCCCTCGCCCTGGTGGATACGGCGCCCCCGGCATGAGACGCGGGTTTCGCCAATCCATGGCGTGGCTGCACACCTGGTCCGGCCTCGTGACCGGCTGGGTGATGTTCTGCGTGTTCGTGACCGGCACGGCGACCTACTACCGGACCGACATCTCCCTGTGGATGCGCCCCGAGCTCAGGGCCGCCGCCGTCGCGCCGGGCGCCGCCGCAGAGCGGGGCGCGGCCTACCTCAAGGTCCATGCGCCCAAAGCCGTGTCGTGGTTCGTCTCCCTGCCGCAGGAGGACCGCCCCCTCATCGGCGTGTACTGGCTCGACAGCTTCGAGGCGCCGATCCGGCAGGCGAGCCTGGATGCCGAGACCGGCCAGCCCACCACGGCGCGGGCGACGCAGGGCGGCGATTTCCTCTACCGCTTCCATTACGAGCTCCAGATGACGCCGATGCTCGGCCGCTGGATCGTCGGCGCCAGCGCTCTGGTGCTGCTCGTCGCCCTCGTCTCCGGCATCGTCACCCACCGGCGCATCTTTGCAGACTTCTTCACCTTCCGGCGCGACCGCTCGGCCCAGCGCGGCTGGCTCGACGCCCACAACGTCACCGGCGTCCTCGCCCTGCCGTTCCACCTCATGATCACCTATACGGGCATCGTCACCCTCGCCTTCACGCTCATGCCCTGGGGCATCGCCTCGGCCTACAGGGGCGACGAGATGCGGTTCTACGTCGAGGCCGGCCAGACCCCGGCCTGGCGCGCCGCCGCCGGGCGCCCCGCCGAGCCCC
>NZ_VRUZ01000115.1:0-11325 GCF_008039485.1 Methylobacterium sp. WL69
GAGATGCCCGCCGGTGATCGACACCGCCTCGATCATCTCCGCCCGCACGGCCTCCGCCACCGCCGGAAGATCGCTCTCCGGCAACGCGCGCAGGGCGGAGGTCTCGGACAGACCGTCCAGAATCGAGGAATTGGCTGAAGACACTGGCATTGACCCGTTGGTTCGCTGGTGACCGCTCGAACGGGCTTGGCCCCTCGCCACCCACGGCGCCGGACCCCCTTCCCAACGGCTCGGCCCCTGGACTGAACCGGGACCCTTGAATCTGCACTTATAACGTCATTGCCCGGCTTTGCCACGCGTGGGGCGGGGGCGGTCGATGGCCCCCCATGACAGGCGAAGCAGTCCGGCGTAAGGGCGGCAGTTAAACGCCCGGCCGCCGCCGATCAACGGGGCGTTCGATTTCGACGGCACGCAGGAAGGCAGATCATGAGCGCCCGCCGGATGATTCGCCACCTGCGTTCGACCTGTGTTGCCTTTGCCTGCGTACTCCCGACGGGGGGCGTTGGCGCGGCGGAAACCGGACGCTCGCAGGCCGTCGACCGGATGGACTTCACGTCTACGTGTTCGTATGGGCAGCCATGCCGTCCGCAGGCCGGCCCCGGCCCCGCCGACCGCCAGGTGCACCCGTTCACGGGCAGCCTCGGGCGACCCTGCGCCTATCGCTGGCGCGAGACGCCGTCCGGCCCCCGCAAGGTCCGGGTGTGCTTCTGATTCGCACCGTCGCGCTCCTCGTCCTCCTCGCCGGGTCGGCGCAGGCGCAGACCTGTCCGGAGCACTTCGCGGACGGGCGCCGCCCCGACCTTGTCAACCCGAAGCTCGGGCGCGAGACGACGCCCCTCTGCTACGATGCCTTCGCGCTGCTCTACTCCGCCGTGTCGCGCACGCCGGTCTATGCCGCCGAGCACCTGACCCGGCCGAGCGTGGCAGCGGCGCGGCGCGTCGACCGGGTCGATGCCTTCCACGACGAGGAGGCCCTGCCCGCCTCCGACCGCGCCCGCCTGGAGGATTACGTCCGGAGCGGGTTCGACCGGGGCCACATGGCGCCGGCCGGCGATATGCCGACGGGGGCCGCGCAGGCACAATCCTTCACCCTGGCCAACATCGTGCCGCAGGACCGGGCGGTGAATCGCGGCCTGTGGGCGGCCATCGAGGAGAGCGTCCGACGTCTCGCCACGGCGCGGGGCGCTGTCTTCGTCGTCACCGGGCCGGTCTATGCCGGAGACAGCGTGCAGGCGATGAACGGCCGGGTCCTGGTGCCGACGCAGCTGTTCAAGGCGCTCTACGACCCGGCGCGGGGGGAGGCGGGCGCCTACCTCGTGCCCAACCGCGACGACGCGGAGTGGCGCGCCGTGTCGTTGGCCGAACTGAGCGACGTGGCCGGACTCGACGTGTTTCCGGGTCTTCCCGATTCGGTGAAGCGCCGGGCCATGGACCTGCCCGAGCCGCGCACCTATTCGCGGGGCGACGAGGCCGGCGCGGCCCCCCATGGGCGCAACCGCGAACCCGACTCGTTCGAGACCTGGGCCAGGCAGCAGATCCACCGCCTCGCCCGGCGCCTGTGGCGCGACCTGATGCGGGCGATCTTCTAGGAGGGACCACGCATGTCCGACACGCCGCTGCCGGTGTTCCGGCCCTTCGCCGACGCGTCCGCCGTTCAGACCATCGGCGGCCTGTCCCTGGAGAACGGTCCCGACCGCATCGCCGTGCACGGCTCCCTCGACCTGACGCGGGATCGCGCCGGGCTGGACCGGGCCCGCACGCTCCAGGCGGCGGTGAACGCCATCGTGGCGGCCCTGGCACAGGCCGATCTGCCCGAAGCCGTCCCCGAGACGACGAAAAGCGCCGAGACGGTGAAGAACCCCTTCGCCTGACGCCGCGCGGCCGCGCACCCGATCTTCTTGCCGGTCCGCCGCCGCCCTGATACTCCGGCGCAACACTCATCACGCGAAGCGATTGGCCCAGAGCGGTTCGACGACGGCGAGGGCCGGACCGTCCGGCGGCGACGGCGCACCGTGCGAGGCCCGGCCGGCTCCCCCAGGGGCCGCTGCGGGGCCGCGCACCCCATCATTCGGCATCGGCCGTGCCCGCGAGGGCCGCCGATCCAGCACCCAAGGACACCGGCATGGCGCGCGAATTCATCTACCACATGAAGGGTCTGACCAAGACCTACACCGGCGGCAAGAAGATCCTCGATAACGTCAACCTGTCGTTCTACCCGGACGCCAAGATCGGCGTGCTGGGCATCAACGGCTCGGGCAAGTCGACGCTCCTGAAGATCATGGCCGGCATCGACACGGAATGGACCGGCGAGGGCTTCGTCGCGCAAGGAGCGCGCGTCGGCTACCTGCCGCAGGAGCCGCAGCTCGATCCGAACAAGTCGGTCCGCGAGAACGTCATGGAGGGCGTCGCCGAGAAGCAGGCGCTCCTCGACCGCTACAACGAGCTCGCCATGAACTATTCCGAGGAGACGGCGGACGAGATGACCGCCCTCCAGGACAAGATCGAGGCGGGCAACCTGTGGGAGCTCGATTCCAAGGTCGATCAGGCCATGCTGGCGCTGGGCTGCCCCACCGACGAGATGCCCGTCGCCACCCTGTCGGGCGGCGAGCGGCGCCGCGTCGCCCTGTGCAAGCTCCTGCTGTGGGAGCCCGAGCTGCTGCTGCTGGACGAGCCCACCAACCACCTCGACGCCGAGACGGTGAACTGGCTCGAAGGCCACCTCAAGCAGTATCCCGGCGCGATCCTGATCGTGACCCACGATCGCTACTTCCTCGACAACGTCACCGGCTGGATTCTCGAGCTCGACCGCACCCGGGGCTACCCCTACGAGGGCAACTACTCGGCCTGGCTCATCCAGAAGCAGAAGCGCCTCGCCCAGGAAGGCCGCGAGGACATGGCCCGCCAGCGCGCCATCAACCGCGAGCAGGAGTGGATCTCGGCCTCGCCGAAGGCTCGGCAGTCGAAGTCCAAGGCCCGCATCACCCGCTACGACGAACTCGTGGCGAAGCAGAACGACAAGATCGACGCCTCGGCGCAGATCGTCATCCCCATCGACGAGCGGCTCGGCAACAACGTCATCGAGTTCGACCACCTCAACAAGGCGTTCGGCGACCGCCTGCTCATCGAGGACCTGTCGTTCAAGCTGCCGCCCGGCGGCATCGTCGGGGTCATCGGTCCCAACGGCGCCGGCAAGACGACCCTGTTCAAGATGATCACCGGGTCCGAGAAGCCGGACGGCGGCACCATCTCGGTGGGCGAGACCGTGCATCTCGGCTACGTCGACCAGTCGCGCGACGCCCTCGATCCCGGCGCCACCGTCTGGCAGGAGGTCTCGGGCGGCAACGACATCATCTATTTCAACAAGCGCGAGATCAATTCGCGGGCCTATTGCGCCGCCTTTGCCTTCAAGGGCTCCGACCAGCAGAAGAAGGTCGGCACGCTTTCGGGCGGCGAGCGCAACCGCGTGCATCTGGCCCGCACCCTCAAGGGCGGCGCCAACGTGCTGCTCCTCGACGAGCCGACCAACGACCTCGACATGGAGACCCTGCGGGCGCTGGAAGAGGCCCTCGAGGATTACGCCGGCTGCGCGGTGATCATCAGCCACGATCGCTGGTTCCTCAACCGCATCGCCACCCACATCCTCGCCTTCGAGGGCGACAGCCACGTCGAGTGGTTCGAGGGCAACTTCTCGGATTACGAGGAAGACAAGAAGCGGCGCCTCGGCACCGATTCGCTGATGCCGAAGAAGCTGAAGTACAAGAAGTTTTCGCGTTAGAAATCAGCACCGAACTACTGCGCGCATGTCCCTCCCCCCCTCTGCGGGGGAGGGTGGTCGCGCAGCGACCGGGAGAGGGGGCGACCTCTCCGGAACCGTCGCTCCCCTCACCCGACCCGCTTCGCGGGCCACCCTCTCCCGCAGAGGGGAGAGGGCACGCGCACGACGCATCCACGTCAGGCCCGCGCGCTGAGCGCCAGGGCCTCGCCCAGATCCCGCACATCCGTGAGCTTGCGCCCGCGCCGGCGCAGATCCGCGAGCAGCGCCCGGTCCGGGAACGGGCAATAGGGCAGGATGGCGGGCATCTCGCCGTCGGGCAGCGTGCCGTCGGCCAGTTGCGTCAGCACGCGGTCCAACAGCACCCGCCCGTGCTCGTGCAGGATCACCGAGGCCCGCGTCGCCGTGGTGTCGGCGGGCAACGTCACCGCCTCCTGCGAAAGAATTGCCCCGGCATCGATGGTGACGGCGAGGCGGTGCACCGTGACGCCGAAGGCGGGCTCGGCCTCGGCCAGGGCGTGGATGGTCGGCACCGGTCCGCGATGGCGGGGCAGCAGGCCCGGATGGACGTTGACGCCCCCGAGGGGCGCCAGGGCCAAGGTCGCGCCGGAGAGAATCTGGTCGAAGTGGAAGGTGACGATGGCGCCCGGCGTGTGGCGCGCGAACAGGGCCGCGACCTCCGCCCCGTTGACGTCGTCCACCCTCAGGGTCGGGATGCCGAGGCGGTGGCACAGGGCCTTCAGGGGCGTCGCCGTGGCGGCGTCCCTCGCGCCCGAGAGGCGCCGGGTCAGCCCGGACAGGGGCGAGAGCAGATCGGGCAGGCCGAAATTCACCCCGAGATAGGGCAGGATCGCCGGCCCGGAGCGGGCGAGGTGCCGCCGGACCTGTCCGACGAGCCCCCCCGAGCTCGGACGCTCGGCGTTGGACAGGCCGACGAAGGCGATGTCGGCGGCGTGCTCGGTGACGAAGCGGCGCACGGCCCGCGCATTCGGCAGGGCCTCGAGGACGAACAGGGCGAGGCGGGGGCGGCTCATCGGCCGGTCCGGATCTTGAACTTGAACCCGCTCATGCCGAGCCGCCGCAGGGATTCGGGCAGCAGGGCCGAGCCCCGGGCGAGGGCCGCGATGATCCACGGGAAGGCGACGATGTCCCGGTCGCGCGCCAACCCCCTGGCGATGCGGGCGGCGGCGTCGGCCGCCTTGATCTCCATGGGGCGCCAGCCCTGGTACTCGCCGCCCATGGCGGTGCGGACGTAGCCTGGCGTCACCACGTTCACCTTCACCCCGTGGGGCTTCAGCTTCTCCCGCAGGGCCAGCCCATGGGCCAGGAGCGCCGCCTTGGTGCCGCTGTAGGCGGGGGCGTCTGGGAGCGGCGCGAAGGCGGCCAGCGACGAGACCAGGGCGATCTGTCCGGCGCCCCGCGCGCGCATGAGGTCGACGCAGGGGAGGGCGACGTTCAGCGCCCCGTCGAGGTTCACCGCCACGGTCTCGAACGCCATGACGGCGGTCTCGACGCCGCCGCCGGGGTCGCCGCCGTTGATGGCCGCGTTGACCACGACGAGGTCGAGGGGGTGGGCGGCGTGCGTGGCGGCGAGCCAGGCGGCGATTCCGGCCCGGTCGCGCACGTCGAGGCGCTCGGTCTCCACCGTCGCACCCCTGGCGCGGCAGGATTCGGCCACGGCGTCCAGGCGGGCGGCGTCGCGGCCGTGCAGCACGAGGGTGACGGCGGGCGCCGCATAATGGCGGGCGAGCGCCGCGCCGATGCCGCTCGACGCGCCGGTGATGAGGATGACGGGCATCGGATCTGTCGATCTTGGGAAAAGGGAATGCCGCCGGGCTTCAGTAGACCGGGGCGAGATCCTGGGCGTCGCCGGCCTCGGCGCGGCCGGCCTGGGCGGCGGCCAGCGCCGCGGCCGGGAGGGTCGCTTCCAGGCGCGGGATCGTGCCGGCCACGGCCCGGGCGATGGCCTCGCGGGAGAAGAACCCGCCATTGACCTGGGTCCGGTGCAGGACGACCCGGCGGAAATCCCGCATGAGGTCGGCATCCGGCGCCACGGGGGCGGTCCAGAACGTGTTGAGGCCGCCCGGATGGGTGAGGCCGGGCAGGTTGTAGATCGCCTCGCCGGTGGCGAGGGTCGGGCGGCCGAGTTCGAGGGACAGCATGCCGACGGTGCTGTTGACGAGGACGACGCCGCGGCTGCCGGAGATCAGGCTCGGCAGGTCGCCGCCGTCGATCATGTCGAGGCGGTCGTTAACCCCGTGGCGCTTGGCCGAGTGCCGGGCGTACTTGCGCCAGTTGATGAGGCCGCTGTCGAGGGGGTGGAGCTTGATCAGGAGGCGCGTCGGCGCTTCCGAATGGGCGGCGAAGGACGCGATCACCCGGTCCATGAACGCCTCGACCCCGAGGAAGGGGGAGTGGACGCGGATCTGGTAGTCGCTGTCGAGCTGGAGCGGCAGCAGGAAGTAGTCGACCCCCACCGCCGTGTAGGCCTCGTTGAGCCGCGCCGCCTCGCGCCGCGTATGGGCCCGCCGGGCGAACTTCTTGATCCAGCCGGCATATTCCACGGCGATGTGGTTGGGCCGGTGGCTGCGGAAATGCGGGAAGAAGTACGGGAAGCCGAAATTGGCGATGTTGTAGGCGACATCCCACAGGCTGCGCCGGGCCATGTCGCCGCTCGACGGCATGGCGCGCCCCGGCTGCGGCAGGCGCCGGGCCACGGCGCGGATCTCGGCGGCGGTCTTCGGCAGGGACGAATGGCCGTTCACGCCGCCGAGTTCGCAGGTGATCCAGTTCGGCCGGAGATAGCCTTCCTCGAACACGTGCAGGCGCACGCCCGACGGCTCGGCCGCGGCGCGGGCGGCGACGTGGTAGGGCCGGCAATCGCCGAACAGGACGATGTCGGTGATCCCGTGGCGGGCGATGTAGTCGGCGACGTAGGCACCCCAGTGCTCGAACGACCCGCGGTAATTGTCGGCGGGCAGGCGCCAGAACAACCAGTCGCCGGACGAGAAGTTGATCCGCCGGACCCGGTGACCCCGCTCTTCGAGGGTGCGCCCGAGATCGGAGAAGAACGGTGAGGCGACGCCCTGCAAGAACAGGAACGTGGCGGGTCCGTCGCGATGCGCGGGGGCGCGGGGTTGCAGCATTCCGAGGCGCGGGGTCCTGAAGCCCGGAGACCGGGCGAATGTCACGAGTGAAGACGTCGCATAGCGGTTCAAAGGCAGCAATCTTAAGGCATGGTTGCGCAAAACGAATTTTAATCCGTGTGACCCGAAGGCCACTTTCGATCCTCATGAGCCGCCGGCCACGGCGGATCGTCCGAGCCGCTCCGGCCTTCGCCCGAGCCGCGTTCGCCGAAAACCGGGTCCCACTTTTCGGGCCGATGCTCTAGAGCCAGCAGCACCGGGCCGGACGCGGCGGCCCTCCCGTGTTGGTCGAACCGTTCATGCGCCCGAGCCCGCCGCCCTCCCTGTTCTCCACCGGCCGGACCATCCGGGCCCTGCGCAGGCAGGTCGCGGCGGCGACGGGCAGCGCGTTCGCCCACCCGTTCCGGCCCGGCGCCGTCGCGGTCGTGTGGGGTGCGGACGGCGTCACGGCCGCCAGCTTGAGCCGCCTCGGGCGGCCGGTACTCACGGTCGCGCCGGGGCCGATCCTCAGCCCCTACGACACGCCCGCCACGGGGATGGCGAGCCTGCGCCTCACCCTCGACGGCGTGCCGATGGGCGGCATACCGGCCGATTCAACCCTGATCGATCAGCTGACACACCTGCGCCTACACGGTCGCAACCGGTTTCCGGCGGGGGCCGGAGGCGATGGTCCAGCTGGGAGCTCTCGCGGGCAGCACGGGTCCCCTCTCCCGGAAGGAGAGGGACAGGGTGAGGTGTGTGGGTCTTCCGGAGAGTTCGCCCACCTTACCCCACCCCTCTCCTTCCAGGAGAGGGAGCCCGTCGCGCTTCACGCCGAAGCAACGGCTCCGTCGATGCGTCATCCATCGGCCTTCCTATCGCGTGAGTTCGATGGGGCGGACCGACCGGCGCTGATCCTCCTCAACGCCGCGGCCACCCCAGCCTGCAACCGGGCCTTCGTGGCGCGGGTGCTGAGACGTCACCCGGAGACGGACTTCACGGTGTGCAGTCCCGAAGGATGTCAGGAACTCGGCCTCGCAGCGCCGCGCCTGCGGGTCGTCCGTGAGCCCATCGATCCCTGGGCCGCGTGCGCCCGCGCCGCGCGGGTCTTCGCCTCGGACGCGGCGAGCGCCTGCACGGCGCGGCTTTCCGGCGCCGGGGCCGTCGAGGCCGACGGGCCGGCGTCTCTCGAGGACGCTTACGGCGCCGGCCTCCACTGGTTCGATCCCTGGACCCGGGCGCCCATCGCCCGGGACGCGTGCCTCGACAAGGTCGCGTGGCTGCGGGCGCGCTTTCGCGACAACGACCGGCCGACGGTGCTCGTCGGCATCTCGCGCTGGAAGCGGCCCGGCCTCGACGCCTTCACCACCGGCCCGTTCGGCCCTCCGATCCACGCCATGGCGGCCGAGGAGGCGGTCCGCCTCGCCCCGCCCGGCGCGCGGGTGCTGGCCTGGGCGACGCGGATGCCCGAGCGCCTGGAAGCCCTCTGCGCCGAGGCCGGCCTGCCCCTGTGCCGGGTCGAGGACGGATTCCTGCGCTCCGTCGGGCTGGGGGCCAGCCTGCAGCCCGGCGCCTCCATCGTGGTCGACGATTCCGGCATCTACTACGACCCGCGCCGGGACAGCCGGCTCGCGCGCATCCTGAAGACCGCCGCCTTTCCGCCCGACCTCGTGGCGCGGGCCGAGGCCCTGCGCCACCTCGTCGTCGAACGGCGCCTGACGAAGTACAATGTCGGCCTGTCGGACGAATCCGGGTCGTGGCCGAAGGACCGCCGCATCGTCCTGGTGCCGGGGCAGGTGGAGGACGACGCCTCCGTGCGGCACGGCTCGCCCGTGGTGCGCTCGAACCGCGCCCTCCTGGCGGCGGCCCGTGCCCGCAACCCCGACGCCTTCCTGCTCTACAAGCCGCACCCCGACGTCGAGGCCGGCTTCCGGCCGGGCAAGATCCCGGAGGCCGAGGCCCTGGCGCTCGCCGACCGCATCGTCGGCGGCCTCTCCATCGTCGACCTCCTCGACCGGGCCCATCACGTCGAGACCATGACGTCGCTCGCCGGCTTCGAGGCCCTGATCCGGGGCCTGACCGTGGCGGTGCACGGTCGGCCGTTCTACTCCGGCTGGGGCCTCACCGAGGACCTGGCGCCGAACGCCGATCGCGGCCGCCGCCTCGCCCTCGACGAGTTGGTGGCCGGGACCCTGCTGCTCTATCCGCTCTACCTCGACCCCGTGGCGATGAAGCCGTGCTCGGCCGAGCAGCTCCTCGACCGCCTGAGCGCGGAGCGCGACGCCGCCGCGCCCTCCACCCTCGCCCTCAGCCGGCGCACCCTCCTGGCCATGCGGGCGCGCTACGCCGTCCTCAACCCCATCGTCCGGGCCTTGCGCGCCCGGCGCGGCGTCGGGCCGGGCGCGCAGGATGTCTCCCCGGTCCCGAAAACTCCAGACAAGGCGGACCCGGCTTGATCCTCCAGGCCCTCGTCATCGCCCTCGCCCTCAGCCTCGCCATCGAGGCGTTCGACGGGCGCGGCGTGCGTCCCATCGGCCGGCGGCCCGGCGACCTCGCCGTACGGCTCTGCGCCTACGCGCTCCTGGCCGCGTTCTGGTTCGCGTTCTCGTGGCGGCCGTGGCTGGCCGCGTTCTCCTGCGTGCTCACCGTCGCAATCCTCGCCCTCGTCAGCCGGTTGAAGCGCGGCGTCATCGGCGAGCCACTGGTGTTCAGCGACTTCGCCCTCCTGCGGCAGGTCCCGCGCCATCCGGAGCTCTACTACACCCGACCGCTCACCGACCCGAGGATGGCCGGCCCAATCCTGGCGAGTTTTCTCGCCGTCGCCCTCTGGTACGGGATCGAACCCGCGGCCCTGCCGCACGAGCCCAGCGTCGCGGTGCTGGCGGTGTTCGCCCTGCCCCTGGCCCTCTGGACCCTGGCGCGGATGGCCGGCCACGGCGCCCTCGGTCGCCGGCTCGCCGCGCGCTTCCCCGTGCCGGCCCTGGAGGCGGACATCGCCCGGTACGGCCTGCCGGCGACGATCCTGGCCTATGCGGCGCGCTGGCGGAGCCAGCGGGCGGACGCTCTTCCGAGTTCAGAGCCCCCCATGACGGCCGATCCGCTTCGCGCGTCGCACGGTCGGCACGGGCCCCACGCCGAAATGTCACCGCCTGCGGACATGGCTGCCCCGCCGACGCGTGCCCCCGGCAATCCGAAGGCGGGGGCGCCGGACCGTGTCGTCGTCGTGGTCCAGCTCGAATCCTTCGTCGATCCCGTGCGCCTCGGTGGGCCGCCCCTGCCGCTGATGGAGATCCTCCGCGCCCGCGCGACCCGGTACGGCCGCCTGCGGGTGCCGGCCCACGGCGCCTACACCATGCGGACCGAGCACGCGGTGCTCACCGGCAGGGACGCCGAAGACCTCGGCTTCGGAATGTTCGACCCCTACCTGACCCATGGCGGCGCCGAGCCGACGAGTCTGGCCGGCCTCGCCCGCCGCACCGGCTTCGAGACCGTGTTCGTCCATCCCTTTCATCGCGACTTCTTCAACCGCGCGGCGGTGGTGAGGCGCCTCGGCTTCGACCGCCTCGTCATGGAGGAAGCGTTCGCCGGCGCCCCCCGCGTCGGACCCTATGTCGGAGATATCCCCCTGGCCGAGCGGGTGCTGTCCGAGGTCGCGGCGCGCCGAACCCCCCTGTTCCTGTTCTGCGTCACCATGGAGAACCATGGGCCGTGGAAGCCCGGACGCCTGCCCGGCCTCGACGATCCGCACGCGCAGTACCTCCACCACGTCGCCCATACGGGGGAGGCCGTGGAACGGCTCATCGCCGGCCTGGAGGGTCTGCCCGCGACGCTCTGCGTGTTCGGCGACCACGCCCCGTCCCTGCCGGGTTGCCGCCCGGGCTTCGGCGGCACCGCCACGGATTACGCGGTCCTGCATTTCGGCAGGACCGTCCCCGCGGCCCCGATCCGGGTCGATCTGACGGCCGACGCCCTCGGGCGGCAGCTGCGCGCGGAGGTCTCCGGCGGTCCGAGCGTGGCTCCCAGCGTGGCTCCAAGCGTGGCCATGCCACCGTCATGACGCATTGTGGGCCGAGGGGTCCGGGCCGGCTGGACCCCCAGCCGCGCGCAGCAACGATCCGTTAAGCTTATGGCAGCGTTTGGCCCATAGGGATGACGAACCGCCCGTGACCGTGCCGCGGTCGAGCCCCGGCGCGACGTCGGGAAGCCCCACCGGACCGCACCGCGCGTCGGGCCGGCCAGGAGAAGAGTGAATGGTTCGCACAGCGGCTCTCGCAGCCCTGACGGCATGCCTCGTGTCCGGTTGTTCCTCGATCCTTCCCGGTGCGGGTCCGACGACGGGCGCCATCGTGGACGGGGCCGACGTCTCGACCAGCGAGGGCACCTTCGCGCGCTACGAACTCGTCGATCTCACCGCCGCCACCGTCGAGG
>NZ_VRUZ01000116.1:0-11252 GCF_008039485.1 Methylobacterium sp. WL69
GCCCTGCGGCTCGCCCATGCGGGCCTCGACGTCACCGTGCTGGAGCGCGCCGCCCCTCCGTCACCCAAACCGCACCTTGACGAGTGTCAATATTATCTGACACTTTCTATCGACAAGCGGAAGAGACATTCGCAACACCGATGGGGAGAGACGTCAGATGGATGCCAACCGTCGCATCGAGCGCACCCTCGACGCCGCCGTCGCCCACGCGGAGGCCCCCGGCGCCCCACCGCGCCTCGCTGAGGCGATCCGCTACGCGGTGTTCCCCGGCGGCCACCGCATCCGGCCGCGCCTGTGCCTGTCCGTGGCGCGGGCCTGCGGCGACGACGACCCGGCGGCCTCCGACGCGGCGGCGGCGGCCATCGAACTCCTGCACTGCGCCTCCCTCGTCCACGACGACCTGCCGTGCTTCGACGACGCGCCCCTGCGCCGGGGCCAGCCTTCCGTCCACGCCGCCTTCGGCGAGCCCCTAGCCGTCCTGACCGGCGACGCCCTCATCGTCTCGGCCTTCGAGACCCTGGCGCGGGGCGCGGCGCGCTCGCCGGGGCGGCTGGCCGCCCTCGTCGGCCTCGTCGCCCGCGCGGTGGGCTCGCCCAACGGCATCGTCGCGGGCCAGGCTTGGGAATCCGAGCCCCACGTGGCGCTGGCCGAGTATCAGCAGGCCAAGACCGGCGCCCTGTTCGCCGCCGCGACGGTGACGGGCGCCGCCGCCGCCGGCGCACCGGCCCTGCCGTGGCGCCTGCTGGGGGAATGCCTCGGCGAGGCCTATCAGGTCGCCGACGACCTGCGCGACGTCGCCTGCCGCCAGGAGGAAGTCGGCAAGCCGGTCGGCCGCGACGCCACCCTCGGCCGGCCCAACGCCGCCGCGCTTCTCGGCATGGGCGGGGCCCTCGCCCGCCTCAAGCGCCTCGCCCGCGAGGCCGTGGAGGTCATTCCGGCCTGCCCGGGCGCCGACGCGCTCCGGGCCGAGATCGAGGCGCAGACCCGGCTGTTCCTGCCGGCCAGTCTCGTGCGGGAAATGGCCTGACGGGCGGGTGCCCACCATGGCCACCCCACCGGTGACGGCGGCGGCGGGCGTGGACAAGCTCCCCGGCGACGTCGCGCCGTCGAAGGATTCGTGGCGGGCGCGGTGGCGGGCCTTCCGCACCCGCACCATCGCCCGGCCCGGCTTCCAGCGCTGGGCCGCCGGCTTTCCCCTCACGCGACGGATCGCCCGGGCGAACACGAAGGCGCTGTTCGATCTCTGCGCCGGCTTCGTCTACTCGCAGACCCTGTTCGCCTGCGTACGCCTCGACCTGTTCCGCCTCCTCGCCGACGGCCCCCTGGCGCCCGAGGCCCTGGCCGCGCGCGTCGGCCTCGCGCCGGACCGGGCCCTGCGCCTGCTCAAGGCCGCGGCCGCCCTCGACCTTCTCGCCCGCCTGCCCGACGGCCGCTTCGCCCTCGCCGACCTCGGCGCGGCCCTCATCGGCAACCCGTCGGTGTCGGCGATGATCGAGCATCACGCCCTTCTCTACGCGGACCTCGCCGACCCCGTCGCCCTCCTGCGGGGGGAGGGTCCCACCAACCTGTCCGGCTACTGGGCCTACGCGGAGGCCGCACGCGGCGATCCCGCGAGCGCGGAACCGGTGGCGGCCTACGGCGAACTCATGGGCGCGTCCCAGGCCCTGATCGCGGGGGACATCCTCGACGCCTATCCCCTGCGGGACCATCGCCGGATCCTCGATGTCGGCGGCGGGGAGGGCGCCTTCCTGAAAGCGGCCGCCCGCCACGCCCCCGGCCTCGGCCTGATGCTGTTCGATCTACCCGCCGTGGCGGCGCGGGCGGCCACGCGGTTCGCCGAAGCCGATCTCAGCGCGCGTGCAAAAACCTTCGGCGGCGCGTTCCCGGACGATCCGCTGCCACCCGGGGCGGATGTCGTCACCCTCGTGCGCGTGGTCCACGACCACGACGACGCCAGGGTCCGCGCCCTCCTGCGCGCGGCCCACGCGGCCCTGCCCACGGGCGGGACCCTCCTCATCGCCGAACCCATGGCCGGCACGCCCGGGGCCGAGGCCATGGCCGACGCCTATTTCGGCTTCTACCTCCTCGCCATGGGCACCGGCCGCTGCCGCACGGCCGCCGAGCTGACGGAGCTTCTCACCGAGGCCGGCTTCGGTGGGGTCCGCGAGATCCAGACCCGCCGTCCCCTCCTGACCCGGCTCCTCGTGTCCACCCGATTAGACACCCGAGAGTGTAAGTAATGCTTGACGAATAAAAGTGTCTATCTAGGATGACACATGCGGGCCGCGCTTCGACGGTCCCGGGACGGGGAGGGCCAGAACCATGCGAGCGCGTGCCATCGTCCTCCACGAGCCGGAACGGATCGCCCTCGACACCCTCGCCCTCGACGCTCCCAGTCCGGCCGATGCCGTGGTCGCCGTGCGGTGGAGTGGCATCAGCACCGGCACGGAACGCCTGCTCTGGTCCGGCCGGATGCCGATGTTCCCCGGCATGGGCTACCCCCTGGTGCCCGGCTACGAATCCGTCGGCACGGTCATCGAAGCCGGTGCGGAATCGGGCGTCGCGGTCGGACAGACCGTGTTCGTGCCGGGCGCGCGCTGCTTCGGGCCCGTGCGTGGCCTGTTCGGGGGCGCCGCCTCGCACCTCGTCAGCGCCGGCGCCCGCCTCGTGCCCCTCGACCCCTCCTTGAGCGAGCGCGGCATCCTCTTCGCCCTGGCGGCGACGGCGCAGCATGCGCTGGGCGCCGCCCAGTCCGGCCCCTCCCTCATCGTCGGGCACGGCGTGCTCGGGCGCCTGCTCGCCCGCCTCACCGTCGCGGCCGGCGGCACGCCGGTGGTGTGGGAGACCAATCCCATCCGGGCCGAGGGGGCCGACGGCTACGCCGTGCTCCACCCGGACGCCGACGCCCGGCGCGACTACGCCACGATCACCGACGCCAGCGGCGATGCCAGCCTCCTCGACACCCTGATGGGGCGCTTGGGGTTCGGCGGCGAGATCGTGCTCGCCGGCTTCTACGAGGCGCCGCTGGCCTTCACCTTCCCGCCCGCCTTCCTGCGCGAGGCCCGCATCCGGGTCGCGGCCCAATGGAAGCCCGAGGAGCTCGCCACCGTCGCGGCGCATGTCGCGTCGGGGCGCCTGTCCCTCGACGGTCTCGTCACCCATCGCCAACCGGCCGCCAACGCGGCCGAGGCCTACCGCACGGCCTTCGGCGAGCCCGCCTGCCTGAAGATGATCCTGGATTGGAGTGCCGCATGAACATGCAGCTGAACGGCGCCGCCCTGAAGGCATCGGAAGCGCTTCGCGCCGAGGCCGGCATCGAGCCCGATCCCGTGCCGGTGAAGGCCACCAAGGAGACGCAGATCATCGCGATCTACGGCAAGGGCGGCATCGGCAAGTCGTTCACGCTGGCCAACCTCAGCTACATGATGGCCCAGCAGGGCAAGAAGGTCCTGCTCATCGGCTGCGACCCGAAGAGCGACACCACCTCGCTGCTGTTCGGCGGCCGCGCCTGTCCGACCATCATCGAGACGTCCACCAAGAAGAAGCTCGCCGGCGAGCAGGTCGCCATCGGCGACGTCTGCTTCAAACGCGACGGCGTCTACGCCATGGAGCTCGGCGGGCCGGAGGTCGGGCGCGGCTGCGGCGGCCGCGGCATCATCCACGGCTTCGAACTCCTCGAAAAACTCGGCTTCCACGAATGGGGTTTCGACTACGTGCTGCTCGACTTCCTCGGCGACGTGGTCTGCGGCGGCTTCGGCCTGCCCATCGCCCGGGACATGTGCCAGAAGGTCATCGTCGTCGGCTCCAACGACCTGCAGTCGCTCTACGTCGCCAACAACGTCTGCTCGGCGGTGGAGTACTTCCGCAAGCTCGGCGGCAACGTCGGCGTCGGCGGCCTCGTCATCAACAAGGACGACGGCACCGGCGAGGCCCAGGCGTTCGCGGCCGCCGTCGGCATCCCGGTCCTGGCCTCGATCCCGGCCGACGACGACATCCGCAAGAAGAGCGCGAATTACGAGATCATCGGCCGGCCCGAGAGCCCGTGGGGCTCCTTGTTCGCCGACCTCGCGCAGAACGTCCACGACGCGGCCCCGAACCACCCGACCCCGCTCTCCCAGGACGGGCTGCTCGGCCTGTTCAAGGGCGAGGCCGTGGGCCGGGGCGTGACGCTCGTGCCCGCCACCTTCGAGGACATGTGCGGCACGGCGCACGTGGTGAAGCCGTCCCTCGAAGTCGTCTACGACGAGGTCTGACGCATCATGGCCGTCACCCTCGACATCGCCGATCTGCGCGCCCGTAAGGAGCGTCCGGCCTCGACCCTGGCCCCCATCGTGGCTCCGGCCGAGGTGGTGAACCTCGCCGCCGCGAAGGGCGACGGTCTCGGCTGCCATTCCGGCAAAGCGACCATGCTGGCGGCGGCGGAAGCTGCCGGGATGTCCGACACGCTGGAGCAACTCCGAAAAGATTACCCGGCGGGGCCGCACGACCAGCCCCAGAGCATGTGCCCGGCCTTCGGGAGCTTGCGCGTCGGCCTGCGCATGCGCCGCACGGCAACGATCCTCTCGGGCTCGGCCTGCTGCGTCTACGGGCTGACCTTCACCTCGCATTTCTACGGGGCGAAGCGGAGCGTGGGCTACGTGCCGTTCAACTCCGAGACCCTGGTCACCGGCAAGCTGTTCGAGGACATCCGCGAGGCGGTGTTCGACGTGGCGAAACCCGCCGACTACGACGCCGTCGTGGTGATCAACCTGTGCGTGCCGACCGCCTCGGGCGTGCCCCTGCGGCTCCTGCCGAAGCAGATCGACGGCGTCCGCATCATCGGCATCGACGTGCCGGGCTTCGGGGTACCGACCCACGCCGAGGCGAAGGACGTGCTCGCCGGCGCCATGCTGAAATTCGCCCGCACGGAGGCGGAGCAGGGCCCCGTCCAGGCGCCCCGCACCGGCCGGGCCGAGCGGCCCACGGTGGCGCTCCTCGGCGAGATGTTCCCCGCCGACCCCGTGGTGATCGGCGGCCTCCTCGAACCCTTGGGCCTCGCCGCCGGTCCCGTCGTCCCCACCCGCGAATGGCGCGAGCTCTACGCGGCCCTCGATTGCACGGCCGTGGCGGCGATCCACCCGTTCTACACCGCCTCCATCCGTGAGTTCCAAATGGCGGGCCGCCCCATCGTCGGCTCGGCGCCGGTCGGCCACGACGGCACCGCTGACTGGCTCGACCGCATCGGCGAGGCTTGCGCCGTACCCCGCGCCACCGTGGAGGCGGCCAAGAACCGGCTGCTGCCGATGATCCGGGGGGCGCTCGCCGCGACCCCGATCCGGGGCCGCATCACCCTGTCGGGCTACGAGGGCTCCGAGCTCCTTGTCGGGCGCCTCCTCGTCGAGAGCGGCGCGGATCTGCGCTACGTCGGCACCGCCTGCCCGCGCACGCCCTATGCCGAGGCCGACCGCGACTGGCTCGAGGCGCGCGGCGTCACCGTGCGGTTCCGCGCCTCCCTCGAGGACGATCTCGCCGCGATGATGGAATTCCGGCCCGATCTCGCCATCGGCACCACCCCTGTGGTGCAGAAGGCCAAGGCCCTGGCGATTCCGGCCCTGTACTTCACCAACCTCATCTCGGCCCGCCCGCTCATGGGCGTCGCCGGCGCCGGGTCGCTCGCCAAGGTCATCAACGCGGCCATCGGCAACCGGCCCCGCTTCGACGCCATGCGGGCCTTCTTCGAGGGCGTCGGCGAGGGCCACGCCGCCGGCATCTGGGAAGACGTGCCGCAGCTGCGCAAGGCCGTCGCCGCCGCGACGCGGGGCAAGCCCGCCCACGATCCGATCGGGGAGATGGCCTGATGCTCGTCCTCGATCACGACCGGGCCGGCGGCTACTGGGGCGCCGTCTACGTCTTCACCGCCATCAAGGGCCTGCAGGTCGTCATCGACGGACCCGTGGGCTGCGAGAACCTGCCCGTCACCTCGGTGCTGCACTACACCGACGCCCTGCCGCCGCACGAGCTGCCCATCGTCGTCACCGGGCTGGCGGAAGAGGAGCTCGGCCGCCACGGCACGGAAGCCGCGATGAAGCGGGCGCATTCGACCCTCGATCCGGGCCAGCCCAGCGTGGTCGTCACCGGCTCCATCGCCGAGATGATCGGCGGCGGCGTCACCCCGGAGGGCACCAACCTGCAGCGCTTCCTGCCGCGCACCATCGACGAGGACCAGTGGCAGGCCGCCGACCGGGCCATGGCCTGGCTCTGGCAGGAATACGGCGCCAAACGCTTCGCCAAGAAGGGTATCCCGGCTCGGCCCGAGCGCAAGGCCGGCGAGCGCCCCCGCGTCAACCTCATCGGTCCGGCCTACGGCACCTTCAACATGCCGTCCGACCTCGCCGAGATCCGCCGCCTCGTCGAGGGCATCGGCGCCGAGGTCAACCTTGCGTTCCCCCTAGGCTCGCACCTCGCCGACGTTCCGAAGCTCGTGAACGCGGACGCCAACATCTGCCTCTACCGCGAGTTCGGGCGCCTGCTCTGCGAGGCCCTGGAGCGGCCCTACCTGCAGGCGCCCATCGGCATCCACTCGACCACCCAGTTCCTGCGCTCGCTGGGCGAAATCCTCGGCCTCGACCCCGAGCCGTTCATCGACCGCGAGAAGCACACCACCATCAAGCCGGTCTGGGACTTGTGGCGCTCGGTGACCCAGGACTTCTTCGGTACGGCGAGCTTCGGCATCGTGGCGAGCGACACCTACGCCCGCGGCGTGCGCCACTTCCTCGAAGACGAGATGGGCCTGCCCTGCCATTTTTCGGTGTCCCGCAAAGCCGGTGAGAAGACCGACAACGGAACGATCCGCGACCTGATCGCGAAAAATCCGCCCCTGGTGCTATTCGGCTCGTTCAACGAGCGGATGTACGCGGCGGAAGCCGGCGCGCGGGCGATCTTCGTCCCGGCCTCGTTCCCCGGCGCCATCATCCGGCGTCACACCGGCACGCCGTTCATGGGGTTCTCGGGCGCGACCTACCTCGTCCAGGAGGTCTGCAACGCCCTGTTCGACATGCTCTTCCACATCCTGCCCCTCGCCCGCGACATGGACGCCGTCGAGGCGACGCCGGCGCGGCTCCACCGCGAGCTGCCCTGGGACGAAGCGGCACGGGCCGATCTCGACGCCCTGGTGGAGTCCCACCCGGTGCTGGTGCGGATCTCGGCGGCCAAGCGCCTGCGCGATGCCGCCGAACGGGCCGCGCGCCGCGAGGACGCCCCCCGCGTCACCCCCGATCACGTGGCGCGCGCCCGCGCCGACACGGCCCTCGGGGCCGCCGCATGAACGCGCGGGCCCACTCCCTTCCCGGCTGGAACGGCGCGGCGCCGTCCAACCGGTTCCTGCCGACGCCCGCGCCGCAACGATCCGCCCACAGGAGACGTGCCCCATGCAACGCTCGCTGAACCCGGTCTCCCGCCTGCATCAGGACGCGGTCCAGTTCCGCCTCATCCTGGCGGCGACCTACCCGTTCTTCCTCGCCGCCGCCTGCATGCAGCGCGTGATGCCGGCCCATCCGGTCGGGATCGCGCCGCAGCGGCGCTCGGTCTTCGCCGAGGCGCGCAGCATGGCCGTCTCGGCCATCCCTTTCGTCTTCATGGGATGATTCGCGTCTTCATGGGGTGAATTGCCTCTCGGGCGCGGCCCTTCCGCCAGCCCGCCACCGACCTCCCATCCGTCGCACGGAGGGAAGGACCGCCGGAGTCCGTCGAGGCCCCGGTGACAGCCGCCGCGCTCCCGCGCGGCCAGACCCACGGAGGTTCAACCGATGGCCAACGGCATAGTCGAGAAACCCAGCAGCCTGTCCGGGCTGACGGAACCCGAAGCCAAGGAGTTCCACGCGATCTTCCTGACGAGCTTCATCATCTTCACGGCCATCGCCGTGGTCGCCCACATCCTCGTGTGGATGTGGCGTCCGTGGCTGCCGGGACCCAAGGGCTACGCGGCCCTGGAGACGGCGGCCCAGACCGTCGCCTCGCTCATCTCCTGAGGAGGACGCACCATGCACAAGGTTTGGCTCCTGTTCGATCCGCGCCGCACCCTGGTGGCGCTGTTCACCTTCCTGTTCGTCCTGGCCCTGCTGATCCACTTCATCCTGCTCAGCACCGACCGGTTCAACTGGCTGGAAGGCCCCAAAGCCCCGCGCGCGGCCAACGCCCAGAGCCTCGTCCTGCCGACGATGCCCGCCTGACGGGCGCCCGAGCCAAGGTCAGCGGGCGGGCGGCCGATCCTTATCGGCCCCCGCCCGCGCCACTCCCAAGAAAACCCGAGAAGAACCGTGGCGCCGGGAGGGTTTCGCGATGGCGATGCTGAGTTTTGAACGAAAATACCGCGTCCGCGGCGGCACGCTGATCGGCGGAGACCTGTTCGATTTCTGGGTGGGGCCGTTCTACGTCGGCTTCTTCGGCGTCACGACGCTGTTCTTCTCCGTGCTCGGCACGGCGCTGATCCTCTACGGCGCCGCCCTCGGCCCGACCTGGAACATCTGGCAGATCAACATCGCGCCGCCCGACCTGAAATACGGCCTGGCGCTCGCCCCCCTCAAGGAGGGCGGCCTCTGGCAAATCATCACATTCTGCGCCGTCGGGGCGTTCTCGTCCTGGGCCCTGCGCGAGGTCGAGATCTGCCGCAAGCTCGGCATCGGCTACCACGTGCCCTTCGCCTTCTCGGTGGCGATCCTCGCCTACGTCTCCCTCGTGGTGGTCCGGCCGCTCCTCATGGGCGCCTGGGGCCACGGCTTCCCCTACGGCATCCTCTCCCACCTCGATTGGGTGTCGAACACCGGCTACCAGTACCTGCACTTCCACTACAATCCGGCGCACATGCTGGCCGTGTCGTTCTTCTTCACGACGACGCTGGCCCTCTCCCTCCACGGCTCCCTGATCCTGTCCTCGACCAATCCAGGCAAGGGCGAAGTGGTGAAGACGCCCGAGCACGAGGACACCTTCTTCCGCGACACCATCGGCTACTCCATCGGAACGCTCGGCATCCATCGGCTCGGCCTGTTCCTCGCCCTGTCGGCGGGCTTCTGGAGCGCCGTCTGCATCGTCATCAGTGGCCCGTTCTGGACCCGTGGCTGGCCGGAATGGTGGGGCTGGTGGCTCAATCTCCCGGTCTGGCGCTGAGGGGGGAACCGAACAATGGCCTACTACCAGAACATCTTCTCGGAAGTGCAAGTTCGCCCGGTGACGCCGGAACTCGGCATCCCGCTGCCCTCCGGCAGTCATCGTTGGGGCAAGCCGTTCAACTCCTACCTGATCGGCCTCATCGGTAACGCCCAGGTCGGCCCGATCTACATCGGCTACCTCGGCGCGCTCTCCTTCGCCTGCGGTCTCATTGCCTTCGAGATCATCGGCCTCAACATGTGGGCGAGCGTGAACTGGGACCCGGTGCAGTTCGTGCGCCAGCTCCCCTGGCTCGCCCTGGAGCCGCCGCGCCCGCAATACGGGCTCCGGGTCCTGCCGCCGCTGGCCGAGGGGGGATGGTGGCTCATCGCCGGCTTCTTCCTCACGGCCTCGGTGCTGCTGTGGTGGCTGCGCCTGTTCCGCCGGGCCAAGGCGCTCGGCCTCGGCTACCACGTGCCCTGGGCGTTCGCCTCCGCCATCTGGCTGTTCCTCGTGCTCGGCTTCATCCGGCCGGTGCTGATGGGCTCGTGGAGCGAGGCGGTGCCGTTCGGCATCTTCCCGCACCTCGATTGGACCGCCGCGTTCTCGCTGCGCTACGGCAACCTGTTCTACAACCCGTTCCACATGCTCTCGATCGTGTTCCTCTACGGATCGACGCTGCTGTTCGCCATGCACGGCGGCACCATCCTGGCGGTGAGCCGCTTCGGCGGCGAGCGTGAGATCGACCAGATCGTCGATCGCGGCACGGCGACCGAGCGCGCCGCCCTGTTCTGGCGCTGGACCATGGGCTTCAACGCCACCATGGAATCGGTCCACCGCTGGGCCTGGTGGTTCGCGGTGCTCACCACCCTGACCGGCGGCATCGGCATCCTGCTCACCGGCACGGTGGTCGACAACTGGTACCTCTGGGCGGTCAAGCACGGCGTCGCCCCGGCCTACCCGCAGGTCTACGCGCCCATCGTCGATCCCCTGAGCCAGCCCGGAGGGACCCCATGAAGACCTTCTTCGTCGTCCTCGGGGCCTCCATCGCCTTCTTCCTCACGGTGGCGATGGTCGGGTTGACCGATTGGGACCGGCCGCCGCTCACCACCACCCAGAACGGCTTTCGCGGCACCGCGATGGCGCAGATCCACACCCGCGACGGCGTCGCGGAGAAGAAGGACGCCAACGTGGCGCCGGCGCCCGCCGACCCGGCCGAGCCCGGCGAGGAACTGGCCGGCACCACCTACGAGAACGTCCAGGTCCTCAAGAACGTCAGCGTGAACGAGTTCAACCGCCTGATGGTCTCGATGACCGAGTGGGTCAGCCCGGAGCAGGGCTGCACCTACTGCCACAACACCGAGAACATGGCCGACGACAGCCTCTACCAGAAGAAGGTCGCCCGCCGGATGTTGCAGATGACCCAGCATCTCAACAGCGATTGGAAGGCCAACCACACGGGCGGCGCCGGCGTCACCTGCTACACCTGCCACCGCGGCCAGCCCGTGCCGGCCAACATCTGGTTCACCAATCCCGGCCCGAACCACACCTCGGGATTCGTGTCCCGCAACAACGGACAGAACATGGCGGCGCCCTCCGTCGGCCTCGCCTCGCTGCCCTACGACACCCTGACGGAATACCTCGCCGACAAGTCCATCGACAACAACGCCATCCGGGTGAACGCCACCACGGCGCTGCCCACCACCAAGGGCAAGCCGATCCAGGATGCGGAGAAGACCTACGGCCTGATGATCCACATGTCGGAAGGGCTCGGGGTCAACTGCACCTTCTGCCACAACACCCGGGCCATCTCGAACTGGCAGCAGAGCACGCCCCAGCGCACCACCGCCTGGCACGGCATCCGCATGGTGCGGGACATCAACGGCACCTTCATGGAGCCCCTGACCTCGACGTTCCCGAAATACCGCCTCGGCGTCCTCGGCGACGTGCCCAAGGTGAACTGCACCACCTGCCACAACGGCCAGAGCAAGCCGCTCAACGGTGCCCACGTGGTCGACGCCTATCCGGAGCTGACCAAGACCACGGTGGCCGAGGTGACGAAGGCTCCGGCCCCCGACGCACCGCCGGCCGGGACGCCTGCCGCCCCCGCGACGCCGCCCGCGGCTCCGGCC
>NZ_VRUZ01000117.1:0-11114 GCF_008039485.1 Methylobacterium sp. WL69
GGACCATCCTCTGCGATCGCCCTGCCGCAAGGGGGAGGGGACACCCGTGACTTATCGGGAGCGGGGGCTGCGGCGCCGTGACACGAACCCGCCAATCCAACGCGAAACGGTCTGAAGCCGCCGCAGAAGGGGCTGTCGACGAAGCGCCGCCCCCCGTGCGCATCCCCTCGCCCCGCCTGCGGGGAGAGGGACGCGTCTCCCCCCTGCCGGGGAGCGCGTCGAGGCGGCAGCCGAAGGTGAGGGGGCGATTCCGAGTGAGACTCTTCCGGAATCGCCCCCTCACCGTCGCTGCGGCTTCGCCTGCGCTCGCCGCAGGCACGACGGGGTGCCTACGGCCCTCTCCCCGCAGGCGGGGAGAGGGGGATGCGCGCAGACGCTCTGCACGAAGGGGCAACGGCCGGCCCAAACGCATGCACCCCTCTGCGATCGCCCTCTCCTTCCAGGACAGGGGACCCGCGCTGCCCGCCCGATGGGTGAATGCGGTAGCCCGGCAGGAGACGGGGCCGGTCGCGTCTCATCTGCGATCGCCCTGCCGCAAGGGGAAGGGCAATCCGAAGTGCTTCGTCCGGCCGCCGGGACGCGCCGCCCGGCCCCTGCGCGGTTCCGCTTTTGCCCATCATGCACTAGACCCAGCAACCCGTCCGGTCCTCCGCCCGGTCCAACTCGCCCCTGAAGAAGCGCCCGCCCCCCCATGTGCGAACTGCTCGGCATGAGCGCGAACGTGCCCACCGACATCCGGTTCTCCTTCGCCGCCCTGGCGCGGCGCGGCGGCGAGACCGGTCCGCATGCCGACGGCTGGGGCATCGCGTTCTACGAGGGACGGGGCGCCCGCGCCTTCCACGAGCCGGAGCCCAGCGCCCAGTCGGAGCTCGCAAGACTCCTGCGCCGCACGCCGATCAAGAGCCGCATCGTCATCGCCCACGTGCGCAAGGCGAACCGCGGCCGGGTGAACCTCGAGAACACCCACCCGTTCAGCCGGGAATTGTGGGGCCGGCGCTGGACCTTCGCGCACAATGGCCAGCTCAAGGGCGTGAAGAGGTGGCCCCTGACCTGGTTCAAGCCCGTGGGCTCCACGGACAGCGAGCACGCCTTCTGCTGGATGCTCGACCAGCTGCAGCAGCGCTGGCCCGACCTGCCGAGCCCGGCCCGCCTCGACCGCGCCGTGGCCGACCTCTGCGCCGAGCTCCACGCCTTGGGCGTGTTCAACATGCTGCTCTCGGACAGCCGCACCCTCTACGCCCATTGCGGCAAGCGCCTGTGCTACCTCACCCGGTGCGCGCCCTTCGGCACCGCCACCCTGGTGGACGAGGATTGGCGCGTCGATTTCGCCCAGGAGACGGGCACCGACGACGTGGTGACGGTGATCGCCACCAAGGCCCTCACCCGCGACGAGTGCTGGACCGACGTCGAGCGCGGCCACGTGCTGTCGCTGCGCGACGGGGCCGTGCGCATCCTCAAGCCCAACGGCCGGGTGTCCGCGCGGGCGCCGTCCCCCTGCGGCTGTTGATGCCGGGGACCGCGCAACCCTGACGGTTGCGGGCCGGGATGCGTGGCCGGGCGGGATGCGCTACAACGCGTTCAAACGACGGGCCCCGCGCGCAGCGGCGTGCCGCCCTCCCCCGCGATCAGAACACGACGAGCCATGACCCGCGACGCGACCGACACTGCCGCCGACCTCGACGCCCCGGCGGATGCCCGCCCGAACCTGTCGTCCAACATCCGGACGCATCTCGGCGATCACCTGCGCACGGTCTACGACCGCCTGCCCACGGACGAGCAGCCGAGCCGCTTCGCCGAACTCATCGAGAAGCTCGAAGCGGCCCTGAAGGCCCGCGGCGAGGCCATCGAGCCCGAGTTCCGCAACGGCCTCCTGGCCGCCGTGCCGTCCTTGCGCGCCTTCGCCCTGTCGCTCACGAGCAACCCGGCCCGCTCCGACGACCTCGTGCAGGACACCCTGCTCAAGGGCTGGCAGCACCGCGCCCGGTTCCAGCCCGGCACCAACCTCAACGCGTGGCTGTTCACCATCCTGCGCAACATCTTCTACTCGGACCACCGCAAGCGCGTGCGCGAGGTCGAGGACCAGGACGGCTCCTACGCCGCCCGCCTCGCCACCGCCCCGCACCAGGGCGACCGCCTCGACGTGGAAGACCTGCAGACGGCGCTGGCCAAGCTGCCGCCCGACCAGCGCGAGGCCCTGGTGCTCGTCGGCGCCGAGGGCGTCTCCTACGAGGAGGCCGCCGCCATCATGGGCTGCAAGGTCGGCACGGTGAAGAGCCGCGTCAGCCGCGCCCGCGGGCGCCTCGCCGAACTGCTGGGCTACGACGAGGAAGACCTGTCGTCGGACCGGCTCATCCAGTCGGCGATGCCGAAGGACTGAAGCGGGCGCGTTGTCCGGTGCTGCGTCCGGGTGGTCGCGGAGGGCGGGTCGACCGCACGCCGGTCGTTCGCCTGTTGCGTCGGCCGCAGGCGCGCATTCCCCTCTGCCCGCAAGCCTTCCGGATTCACACATTGTCAGCGCGACGCGGCTCTCCTCCCCCTTGCGGGGAGGAGTCGGAGGTGGGGGTGGCTCCGCCAGCCTCAGCCGGCTCAGGGTCACCCAACCACCCCCACTCCTAACCTCTCCCCGCAAGGGCAGGGCGATCGCAGATGGGTCTTCCCGGCGCTCGAACGGCGAGGCAAAGCGCTTCGAACGGTCGCGACAGGCCCCCTCTCCTGGAAGGAGAGGGTTGGGGTGAGGTGTGCGAACTCTCCGAAAGGGTCACACACCTCACCCTGTCCCTCTCCTTCCAGGAGAGGGGACCCGAGCATCCCGCGAGATGTGTGAATGCCGTAGCCTTCCAGGAGAGGGCGGGGGTGAGGTGTGCGAACTCTCCGGAGAGTCGACGACCCTCACCCCAACCCTCTCCCAAACAGGAGAGGGCGCCCGTCGCGGTTCACCTGCGATTGCCCTGTCGCAAGGGGGAGAAGAACGCGCTCTGCCAGGCAAAACGCTGGATGTGTGAATTCCGTAGCCCCGCAGACGGGGCGAGGGGATGCGCGCCAGGCGGTCGGTTTTCCTTAAACGTCGCGATTCGCGCCTAAAACTGCCGCGCCCCCCAAAACCCCTAGTTCCGCGCGCCCTGCGATGCGCCGATGCCGCCGAGACCGATGCCGGTGTTGGCGCTGCGGCCGGAGCCGCCGCCCATGTTCCCCATGCCGCCGTGGAGGCTGCTGACGCCCTGGCCGCGCAGGACGCCGGTGGGGTCGCGGCGCGCCTCGGACCGGGGGATCTCGATGGTCTGCTGCGGCGCGCGGTAGGTCGGGGCCTGCTTGAGGGCGTTCCACGTCCGCGACTGGGCGAGGGCGGCGCCGGTGCCGAGGGCGAGGATCTGAGCGGCGGCGAGGGCGACGACGAGGTGCTTCATGATGCTCTTCTGTGCGAGTGGCCTATAATTTAATCAACGTCCCACACAGACTGCATAATCCATAGACTCATGTGCCCTTCCGCAAGGCATTGTGCCCTTTCTCACATCATCGACGGGAGCGGGGATGAGGGCCGGCCCCACTTCGATCGGGGCGTACCGGCTCCGTCCCCGGAGGTTCGCTGCCGGCCCTGCGCCACCGGCCCTGCGCCGCCGGCCGCAGGTTTTTCGGCATCCCTTTGCGGGGGTCGCACGTTGAGGCCCCGAACCCGGCAGCGCTTCACAGCGACGCGGGACACTTCAATCGGGAGATGTGAACCATGACCCTCAAGACCCTTCTGGCCGTCTCGGCCCTCGCCCTCAGCCTGCCGATGGCCGCGCAGGCCCAGGGCCTCGTCCGCGGCGCCGAGCGCGGCGCGCAGGACGGCGCCGATGCGGCCGGTCCCCTCGGTGCCATCGTGGGCGGTGCCGTCGGTGCGGCCACCGGCACGGTGGGCGGCATCCTCGGCGTCGACGACCGTCCGCGCTTCCGCCAGTACGTCACCCGCGAGCGCCGCTCGTCCTACGCCTACGATGGCGACGTCCGCGTCGGCACCGTGCTGCCGAGCGCCGGCGTGACCTATTACGACGTGCCGGACGAGTACAACGCCCGCGACTCGCGCTACACCATCGTCAACGAGCGCCCGGTGCTGGTCGACCGCAGCCGCCGCATCGTCGAAGTCATCGACTGAGATCGGGACCGACGTCGCGCCGCCTCCGAAACTGAGAAAGCCCCCGGCGACGGGGGCTTTTTCTTGTGGCGCGGGCGATGATTTGTCGAAGGCGGCGCAACACTTGCCCCGTCCGGATCGTTGCCCAGTCTTCAGCACGACGGGAGATTCACCGTGAGCGACCACCCCCTGCCCGACGCGGCCCTGCCGGAGCCGGTGCGCGACCACCTCGGCCAGCAGCTGCGCTCGGTCTTCACCACGGACGAGGCCGTGCCGGAATACCTCGGCGATCCGGTGACGCCGGCGGCGTTCGGGCCCCAGCTCAAGCGCCTCGAAGTCCGCCTGAAGACCCACGAGGAGGGCACCGGCGCCGTGGAATCGGCCCTCGACGGCCTCGTCGAGGACCTGACGGGGAAAGCGCGCTGATCAGACCGCCGGCTTCGTCGCCAGGAGGTCGCGGATCTCGGTCAGGATCTTGACGTCGGCCGGCACCTCGGGGGCGGGCTTGGCCTCCTCGCGGGTGACGAGGCGGTTCATGGCCCGGATCACCAGGAACAGCACGAAGGCGACGATCATGAAATTGATCGCCACCGTGAGGAACTGTCCGTAGCCGATCACCGCGCCCTGCTTCTTGGCGTCGGCATAGGCGGCGCCCTTCTGCACGCTCGACGACAGGGCGATGTAGTAGTTCGAAAAGTCGAGGCCGCCCGTGATCGCCCCGATCATCGGCATGAACACGTCCTGCACCGCCGAGGTGACGATGGCGCCGAAGGCCGCGCCGATGATCACGCCGACGGCGAGATCGACCACGTTGCCGCGCAGGGCGAATTTTTTGAATTCTTCGAACATCGTGCGTCCCCGCGGAAATTTCCTCCGCGAAGACTACGGGATGCTGTTGCACCGCGACAGGCGCGCCGCTCAGCTGTCCACGGCGCGATCGCGCTCGGAGCCGCCGGGGTCGCGGTCGTCGTCGGGGGCCGGCAGGCTCGCGGCCGCGCGCGCTTCGGCCCTGGCCCGGCGGCGGTACTGCGCCGCGCCGATGGGCAGGGTGACGAGGTAGCCGAGACTGAGCGCCACCATGGCCTCGAACGGGAACGAGATCAGCAGGCCGAAGCCGGCGACGCCGACGAGGAAGATCGGCAGCACGGCCTCCCGCGGCACCCGCTTGCCCACGGTCTTGCCGGAGAAGGTCGGCACCGTGGAGACCACGAGCAGGGCGATGCACAGCATGTAGCCGAGCACCACCGGGGCGGCCCAGCGCTCCAGGGGCAGGCCGAGGAAGTGCAGGTAGAGGGGCAGCAGCACCGTGAGCGCCCCCGCCGGCGCCGGCATGCCGACGAAAAAGTCCTTCTTCCAGGCCGGGCGGTTGGGATCGTCCAGCATGGCGTTGAAGCGGGCGAGGCGGAGCGCCATGGCGATGGCGAAGATGAGGGCGACGATCCAGCCGACCGACTTCAGCTCCTTGAGGGCGAAGCCGTAGAGGATCAGGGCCGGGGCGCAGCCGAAATTGACGAAGTCGGCCAGCGAATCGAGCTCGGCCCCGAAGCGCGAGGTGCCCTTGAGCATCCGGGCCACGCGCCCGTCGATGCCGTCGAGGAAGGCGGCGGCGACGATGGCGATGACGGCGGGCTCGAACTTGCCCTCGAAGGCGAGGCGGATGGCGGTGAGCCCGAGGCACAGGGCCATCAGGGTGATCATGTTCGGCGCGATCATCCGGAACGGCACCGGCTTGAACCGGCGCGGCCGCGGCTCGTTGGCGTCGGGGGCGAAGGGCGGGAACAGGTCGTCCATGCTCATCCCCTCAGATGCGCCGGAACGTGCGCTCGGGTCCACCCGCCAGATCCGCCAGGACGGTCTCGCCCGCCACCGCCTTCTGGCCCAGCCCGACGAGGACGCGGGTGCCCACGGGCAGGTAGACGTCGACCCGCGAGCCGAAGCGGATCAGGCCGAAGCGCTCGCCGACGTTGAGGGTGTCGCCCGCGTGGACCCAGCCGACGATGCGGCGGGCCACCAGCCCGGCGATCTGCACCACGCCGATGCGCAAGGGGGCGCCCGCGTGCGTCGTCTCCATGACGAGGCCGTTGCGCTCGTTGTCGTCGCTGGCCTTGTCGAGCTCGGCGTTGAGGAACAGGCCCGGCGTGTAGTGGATCTGGCCGATCCGGCCCGTCACCGGCACGCGGTTCACGTGGCAGTCGAACACGTTCATGAACACCGAGATGCGCAGCATTGGCTCCTGGGGCAGGTCGAGCTCGGGCGGCGGCAGCACCGTGGAGATGAGGTTCACCCGCCCATCGGCCGGCGACACCACGAGGCCGTCGCCCACGGGGGTGACGCGCTCCGGATCGCGAAAGAAGTAGCAGACCCACAGGGTGAGGATCAGAAAAATCCAGCCGAGGGACTGGGCGAAGTACCCGCCGATCACCGTCAGCACGATGCCGATGAGGATGAACGGATAGCCCTCCTTGTGGATCGGCACGAGGGTTCGGCGAATCGTCTCGAGGAGGTCGGACATGCGGTCTTTCAGATCGTGGCCCGGCACGGGCGCGAACGGGAATCCGGACTCCGCGCGATGGCAGGGCGGGGGGCGCGCGTCAACCTTTGGGGGGTTTTGGCGGCGGGCGGCGACGCCCCCTCGCGGACGCACCCCCTTTCCCGGACGCCTGCAACGCAGTGGAAGGCGATCCGGGACCCAGCACACGACGAGCCGCGCAGCGGCGCGACTCCCAGCGCGGGCGCGGAAGCCGGACGCTGCGCGCCTTTTTGCGCTGGGTCCCGGGTCGCCTTCCGCTGGCGCTCCATGCGCCCGGGACAGGGGCGGTGGTTTGGCGCGACCCGTGGTGTAACTTTGGCCTCGGTCGAGAGCCCGAATCGTCACGGAGGGAAACGCAGTGCCCGATCAAGGCATCCAATTGAAAAACCCGGCCCATCCGGGCGAATTCGTCCGCGAACTCGCAGAAGACCTCGGCCTGTCCCTCACGGACGCCGCCGTTGCCCTCGGGGTGCCCCACCCGGCCCTGCTCGATCTGGTCAACGAACGGGCCGCCTTGTCGCCGGACATGGCCCGACGCCTCGAAAAGGCGTTCGGCGTATCGAGGGAGACGCTGATGCGGATGCAGGACAATTTCGATATCGCGCAGGCCGATAAACAGTCTTGAGGCCGCACGAGTGTTCGGACCCTGCCACTCCCGCCGTGAGCCGTTCCGCGTCAGGACGCATCCGGCATGGAGGCGGGGTCGCGGGCGGCATGGCGGACACCGATGACGATCAGTTCGGCGTCGGTCACACGGTAGAAGATCAGGTAGGGATAGGGCCGCACCACGATGCGCCGCAGCGTCGGGTGGCTCGTGCGCTGGCCGCTGTGGGGATGCTCGGTGAGAAGATCGATCGTCTTCAGGATGCGCGACCGGACGCGGCGCGCGCCCTGTGGCGACTGGTCCGCGATCCCGTCGAGGACGCCGGCGAGTTCGGCCACCGCCTCCGGGGTGTAGCGCAGCCTCAAAGGCCGTGCTTCGCCCACACGGCCCGCACCTCCTCATCGCTCGCGAACTCGCCGCGTTCGGCCTGTGCGAGGGACTTGGCGAGGGACGCTGTTTCGACCGGCGTGAGCTGATAGACGGCCTGCTCGTCCTCATCGCCTGCGAGGCTCAGCAGGACGCGGGCGAACGCGTCCTGTGTTTCGGGCGGGAAGGCGCGGACGCGCTCGATGGCCTGATCCAGAAGCTCGGTCATGTGGGTATTATGCATGAAATCTCCATTCGACCGGAAGGGGGCTAAGCCGGCAACTTCTTTGTCGGGAAACTCCTATCTCAGGGCCGAGACCGAGTCCGCCTCCAACCCTTTGCGAACTTACGGCTCAGCGTCAGAGTGGCCCATCGCGCGCGAACACGAACAGAATGATGCAGACCCTCCAGATACACGACCTGTTGCCATCGAAGAATATCGTCGTTGACCCCCGTGCCGTGCTCACAATGCTCGGCGAGCGGGCGATCCGTGCGTCGTGGGAAATTGCTGGGGTCGCTCGCTACGATGAAACCATCATGATCGTCGGAAATGAGGCTGCAGAGCGCCTTAAAGTATTGTCCGGGTCGCAGAGCCGAGTGTCAGGCACCCTGCTAACCGAACTCGTTCACCAAACAGTCCAAATCATCTGGGGCGAGTTCACTGCCTATGAAGAAGGGGAAGATGCGCCCTGGGTAATAGTCCGAGCTATCGACAGTTCGTGGTGCGAGGTCGAGACGGGGGATGAGAGTGTTTTAGATCAGGTGCGAAGAATTTTTGCAGACGTGCGAGCCGTTCTCTAAAAATCCGCTTCCCACCTTTGCGGGCCATAAGTTTTCCATTCGTCGCAAGTCATGGATACGGCACCTGTTCTCTGGCACGTCAGAGCTCATAATCTTTATAGAAAGAGTGCGAAGCTCATTGGTGTCTACAGATTCCAAGAGAGCGCCGACGCTGCCGTGTTGAGACTGAAAGCGCAGCCAGCATTCCGCGGTCACTTTCAAGGGTTTGAGGCCAGCAACTACCCTCTTGATAAGGATCACTGGACCGAAGACGGTGTCAGCAGCGACGTTGATTAAAAAGTCCAAGTCCGCAACCGTTCCGAATAGAACGTTCGAACAGCTCCCAATCTGACTAAATTCTCATCAGCAATAAGAATCTGGCGAAGATAGTTAACTCAAACCCAACTTTCGTCCGCATTGACTTAGTTCTATATCAGACATGAACTGAATCTTAAATAAAGGAATTTCGCATGGGTTGGCGAAAAGACGTCACCATTCCTGAGGATAAATTTGATTCCGTGCTCGACTACTATAAGTCCATGCGAAAAGGCATGCGCGAGAAGGCCAATCAAAATAAGTTGGAATCCCAGTTATCTTTTACAACAATTATCGCGTGCACTTTGCTCGCACCGTTGTTAGTAACCTTGGGTGATGGAATTTTTCTGTCTAAGGTCGTTCCCTCGTTGTTGTCGGTGACGGCAGGCGGCCTCACAAGTTGGCTGCAACTCAGGAAACCGCAACGCCTGTGGGTGCTGTACCGGCGTGCACAGCGCGAATTAGAGGAACAGAAAGCCAACTTCGACTTTAAAGATGGGGATTTCGCCGATACGGCGGAGGCAGACAAGCTGCTTGCCCGGAAAATTACGCAAATTGCCTGCTGGGTGCATAATTCATGGGAAGGCTTAGTTCCCGAGCCCGAAATGCTTGCCAGTGGCTCAGCTAAGAAATTATCAGATAACCGGAAAACCGATGATACCGCCAAAGATAGCTAATTCTCCGCTCAACACTAAATATGGCCTCTTTAACCTCTACGTTTTTTCTTGGTCCGACAACGAGCAAGATAACGTGCTAGCACTGGAATCCAACTTCGCAGGCAGGACGCCGTTGGTCCGCGTTCAAAGCGCTTGCTACACGGGCGAGATTTTTGAAAGCACGGATTTTGACTGTCACTGGCAATTAGAGATGGGCCTGCATCGTATCCAGAAAGAAGGAGGGATTTTTATCTACATGCTCTGCGATGGGCGTGGTGCGGGTCTTCTAACTAAAATCAAAGGCATGAACATCACCGCGACCGAAGGTTTAGACACTGCAGAAGCATACAAGAAGCTAGGCTCGCCCATTGATCCACGCGAGTACGAGCGGGCAGCCTTTGTGCTCGATCATTTTGGTGTTTCGTCGTGCCGGCTCCTAACGAACAATCCGCGAAAGGTCTTGGGACTGAAACGATGCGGCATCGATGTCGCGCGGGAGGAGCATATGAGCGAACCCACCGCGCTGAATGAATCTTACCTTCGATCAAAAGCTGAGAAACTGGGTCATATGATGAAACCCTTTGGGACTGACGGTTAAGTTGCGCTTCTGAAGATTTTTTGCACTACGCTCAAATCTCGCACCTTCGGCGAACGGCAAGTTTATTCTTCATAGCTGCCGCCGATCAGAAGCTATAAAAATGCCTGCTTTTTATCACTAGCAGACGTTCGGTAGTTATTTAGGGGCCTACTGACGCTTCGAGCTAAAGCGTTGTTGAGTGTAGCGATAGCATAGAAAGACCGGCATTATAATAGCTGAAATATAAAATACAAATGCATACTCAGACGGAATTTGAAATGCGCCGCAAATCACAAGCATCGAAGCACAAAACGCAAAGATCTTGAGTGATCGTGTTATTACGGTTTTGAATGCTGGAACATCCAAGAAAAAATCTGTAAGAAAACTATAAATACTAAACATAACAGCCCCTGCGCGCGGCTCTATATGATCTTACATCCGAAAGCAGAATGACTGCTTCCCACCCTTAGCGGAGGATTGATTTTCTCATTCGAACGCAGCCATCGGCATCTCCAAGCAGTTCTGGCGCCTGCGTTGTGACACGGGTCCAGCCTGTCGCCGTATAGAACCCCTCGGCATCTGAAGCCGCACTCACGAACAGTCCGTTCAGCCCAATCTCTCGTGCATAGCCTTCAACCATCGTGTCGAGCACACGGCCGTGCCCCTGTCTCCGTAGGGACGTTGTGATGGCGACCAGCCTTACGATGCCCGTTCCGTCCCGCAGGTCGTCCAGCCGCGTTGTGCCGATCCCCTCCTCATCCAGCTTCAGAAGCAAGGCATGATGGTGAGCAAAACGCTCCTGCGGGCGAGCATCGTCGTAGCCATCAAGACCTCTCTCCTCCCAGAGCGAGGAACGACGAATGGCATGGTAGACCTGCCAGTCGGCGGCGTCGGCGATGCGGATGAGAGTATATTTCGTCGGTCCAGCATACCTATGGGATGGTTGCTTTTCACCCATAGCAGCCACTCCCATCTACCTGCCGCAAATCGAGATTTTCAACAAAGAATGAAAACTCTGCTCGTTGCAGCCTGATGCGACCTTGAGATCGATCTGCCGAGTCAGAGCTTCGCTTTCCAACCGCCGACGAAGCATGGGTAAATGCACCAGCGTGCAAGTAAGAAACGCCCGCTACTCCGCCGGCACAGCCTCCCGCCCAACCCCCACACGTCTCGCT